>JAKAKE010000186.1 GCA_021824625.1 Bacteroidota bacterium
TATTAATAATCTAAAAAAGATTGCTGAGGAATTAAAATTAAAATTATTAACACCTGTGAGTCCAGATGACTGGATAGATATGCCTTACTTTCTTATCGTGGCTAATCCGAGTTTACTTTCTGAGGAGGAAAATATTAGAATTAATAATAAATTGTGGAGTGAATGTAATCATGAAATGTCTATACTTTTTACCCAAAAACCAAAGTATAAGTTAACAAAAAGGGTGAGAGATCGTTCATTAAAGCCTCCAAAAAATATTGATTATAGTTATTTGAAGAATAAAATTATTAAAAAAAGAGAAGCTGTTCTAAAGTATGAGAATGATATCAACAGGTATGATAGTCAATTGTTCAGATTGGCTTTTATATTATTTAACCTGATGGATCAAAGCCATATTGTTACAACGGAAGGATTATGTAATGCATTGGAAGTATCAGCAAATACAATACATAAAGATATATGTATGCTGAGAGATATGATAAATCAGATTGATTATGATAGAAAACAAAAAAGATGGATTATGACATTCTCAAATTATGATTTTAAGATGCTTTGGAGTATGTAATGAAGCAGAAGAAAAATAAAGAAAATGCAAAAACTGTTGAAAGTTATTGGCCGAAGGAAACTATAATTTATAAATTGGATGATAAATATACAATCAATTTGCTCAAAAAATTAGCAAAAGACCTCAAATTGAAATTGCTTACTCCTGATTGTCCGGAAGATTGGATGGCACTACCGTATTTCATAATAATTGCTAATCCTAATTTGCTTTCAACTGAAGAAATTAAAACCATCAATTACATGATGGGATTTAATGATACACGGGAAATGTCTATTGTATTGACAACCAAACCTAAATCAAGGTTACCAGTCAAAATGAGGAAATTCTTATTGAAACCGGCAGATAATATTGACTATGATTATTTGAAGATTGTGATACTTCAAAAGAGAGCATCTATACAAAGGCATGAGAAAACGAGAAGACATTATGATAATAAGATATATAGATTAATGTATATATTACTAAGTTTGTCGGATAAAAATAAAATTGTTACAACACAATCATTGTGTGATGAATTTAATGTTTCAGAAAAGACAATACATAGGGATATTGAACTATTAACAATTATGGGTAACATTATTGAGTTTGACAAAAAACAAAGACGCTGGATAATGACATTTTGTATTTCAAAATTTAATTATGATTATGCTAAGGAACAGGGATGAAAACAAATATAACGTTAAAGAGAAGTATAGGAATTGGTTCAACAATAAGTGATGTTTTGCAGGTTGATGATTTAGAAGACTTAAAAAACCAACTTGAATCAAGGAATATAAAAAGAGTTGCGTTAAAATATCTTGATATGATTGATGACGGACCAAATTGGGAAGCAAGATTACAAAATCCTGTAAATGTTAGTGAATTAACTGAGGAGCATTATAAATGGATAATATATAAAAGCAAGTATAGTTTTAATTATATAGAAATTTATTAATAATTGGAGGTTGTTATGAGTAATCAAGATTATATTGAAAATGTTTATCAACATTTATCTCAGTACAAGGTTAATAAGCTTAAAATAGTTGAGGATGGTATTTATAGAAAAAATAAGAAACCGTACAAACATATTTTACCGGATAAGGAAAAAAGATTAAATATTATTGAGCCGATAAGAGATAAATTTTGGAATTATTTTAAGACAACTAAGATAAAACTTCATACAGATTTTCATCATTTAAATTCATCTCAAGCTCTATGTTTCAATTTGTTTTATCCAATGATTAACCGTAAAGAAAAATATTTAAATTTTCTTAAAGAAATTTTTGAATGCAAGAATAATGAAGAAGATAATTTTGATATATTCTTTGAATGGGTAGATAATTTTAATTTAATGAGACAAGAAGGAATAAAATCTCATCATGATGTATTTATCGATTTTGGGAAAATTAAATATTTAGTCGAAATAAAATATACTGAACATACTGATGCCTCATGTTCATCTTCGATTAGAAATGCTAATTGCAATAATAATATCATTGATATAATCAATAAAAATCTTTGTCCTTTAGAGAAGGATTATAAAACATTATATATGTCGTATTTATCTAATTGTTATGATATTAAGAAATTAGGAAGTAAATTTAAAAATGATTGCCCATTCAATCACGGTGAACAATATCAATTGATGAGATACATTGAATTAGCTAATCTAAAGTCAACGAGTGCTGAGAAATGGATTCCTGTAATTATTTATCCTGAAAAGAATCAATTTATTGGAAAAGAAGTTGAAAAATGTAAAGAATTTCTTTTACAGAATATTGAACTTTTAGAAATAACTTTAGAACAGTTTATTGATAAACTTGAATTATATGATCCAATACTCAGCAATTGGTTAAAGGAAAGATATATTATTTAATTCCTCTACACCACCACACCCAAACAATAATCCTTATACGAACAATTTGGGAGTTTGTTGACTGTCGAGATGTATTGTTCTTTTGTGATGAATTCCATTTCGAGTGCGATTTCTTCGAGGCAGGCAATTTTGCGTCCCTGTCGTTTTTCGATTGCGTGGATGAATGTGGAGGCTTCCATGAGGCTTTCGGGTGTGCCTGTGTCTAACCAGGCAATGCCGCGACCGATTAGCTCAACTCTCAGTTTGCCACGGCGGTTGTATTCCAACTGCACATCTGTGATTTCGAGTTCTCCGCGAGGGCTCCGGCCTATTATTTTTGCGATTTTCACTACATCTTTTGAGAATACATATAAGCCGGGAATTGCGTATTTTGATTTTGGATTTGCAGGTTTTTCTTCTATACTGAGGACATTTCCCTCGGTATCAAATTCGACGACGCCATATGCTCCGGGATTCACGACAGGATAGCCGAAAATCGTGCCGCCCTTGTTCTGCTCGAGTGCATTGCGAAGGAAATCCAGCTTGCCATAGAAAATATTATCACCGAGAATAAGGCAGACCTGTGAATTTTCAATAAATTCTTCACCATAGATGAAAGCTTCGGCTATGCCTCCGGGTTTATCCTGTATTTTGTAACTAAGACTGATTCCCCAATTAGAACCGTCACCAAGCAGCTTTTTATAGTTTGGCGTATCCTCGGGAGTTGATATGATTAAAATCTCTTTAATCCCTGCAAGCATAAGTATTGCAAGGGGATAGTAAATCATGGGTTTATCGTAAACAGCCTGTAATTGTTTACTGAATACTGCCGTCATTGGATAAAGCCTGGTGCCGCTTCCGCCTGCGAGGATAATACCTTTTGTTTCCATAATCAAAATTCAAGTCTATAGTTGAAAATTAAAAACATTTTGATTGCTAAAAAAGTTAATAGGATTCTATTCTTCTCTAATATTGAGAAATAAGTAATTAACGTTTTTGGAAAACAAAAATTTTGGTGGAGGCTCCCTGCCACCTTGCCACAGAATCAACTATAACCGGGGAAAGTTCTATTATTCGTCTTCCAAAAATATATTCTGCATTATAAAAAAAATTTTTCAATTTCAAATTTAAAATTTAAAATGAATTTTCAATAACTAATTTTAAAATTCTAAATTTTTCCATAAAAGCAATATATTCTGCTAAATATTAAAATAATTGCTTAATTTTAAACGTTTAACAAAAATTGAACAATGAGCTAATTATAATAATAAAGGGTATTGATATGATAAAAAAAGTGGTTCAGGATGAGATTAATGAGCAGATAGTCAGGGAATTATATTCATCCAACCTGTATCTTTCTATGGCTGCTTATTACCGATTGATAAATCTGAACGGATTTGCCAATTGGATGAGGGTTCAGGTTCAGGAGGAGATGTTTCACGCAATGAAATTCTTCGATTACTTACTCGAACGAGGCGGGGAAGCTAAAATTGGAGTTATCGTAGCTCCTCCGACAAATTGGAAAACACCCCTCGATGCATTCATTGCGGCACAAAAACATGAGGAATCTGTTACTGAATATATAAATAAACTTGCTACACTTGCGATGAAGGAAAATGATTATGCTACTAATATACTACTTCAGTGGTTCATCACAGAGCAGGTCGAAGAAGAAGCTACAGTAACTGAAATAGTAGAGAGGCTGAAGCTTGCAGGAGATTCCAAAAGCAGTTTGTTTATGCTCGACAGCGAACTGAAAACGAGGGTATTTGTGCCTCCTGTTGCTGCGGGAGCGCAAGCGTAATTAATTATTAATTATCTTTCACCCTGAACGAAGTCGAAGGTCTCCCTTCCTTGAGGAAGGGACGGGGTAGGTGTAAAAGCACATTTATTTGTTTAATATTTATTATATTTGAGATATGAAAGTTGATATAATAAATCAGGAGAAAATAACTGAAGTAATAAACAGGATTATTATAGGATTTAATCCTGATAAAATTATATTATTTGGCTCTTATGCTACCGGAAAGCCAAATGAAAACAGTGACCTTGATTTTCTTGTTATTAAAAATTCTGAATTAACAAGACCTGAAAGAGCAAATGAGGTTCGAAGACTTTTATATGGCATGAAAGTTCCAATGGATATATTAGTATATACACCTTCTGAAATCGAAGAATCAATTAATATAAATTACAGTTTTGTCAATGAAGTCTTCAAAACGGGGAAAACTGTTTATGAGCGAAACTAAATAATTACTCATACCCTATGTGACCACACTAATCCTAAAAATAGAATATGACGGGACGAATTATGGCGGATGGCAGATTCAGCCTAATGCTCCTTCGATTCAGGAAGAGATTGAAAAAGTACTGACTGGATTGGTCGGAAGCAAAATTGGTATTGTCGGTGCAGGAAGGACTGATGCGGGTGTACATGCAAGGGGACAGGTGGCTCATGCAAAACTTGGAACAAAATTTCCTGTTCCTGAAAAAAAGATTCCTTATGTACTTAGTTCAAAATTACCAGATGATATTAGAATTGTTGATGCAAAAATCGTTGACTATGATTTTCATGCAAGATTTGATGCAATCGCAAGAGAATATTCTTATACGATTACTTCGCAAAATTCAGTGTTCAACAGACTCTTTTCGACATTAATAAATTATAAACTTGATTTCAATAAGTTGAAAAAATCTGCTGATATTTTTATTGGGAAACATGACTTCACAACTTTTTCCAAATATAATCCTGATACTAAGAGTTATATCTGTGAAGTGAAAAAATGTCAATGGAAAGAAATATCAGATGGCACATGGAAACTGCAAATACGCGCTGACAGATTTGTTTATGGTATGGTCAGAAGTGTAGTCGGTGCCGTGATTGATATTGCAAGAGGGAAGAGAACTATAAAAGAAGTAAAATATGCATTAAAGGATTGCGACCGTAAAAAAGTCAGTCCTTTAGCACCTGCAAATGGTCTGGTTCTTGAAAAAATATTTTATCCGAAAAAACTTCATATTTTTTAAGATAATTGCTTTCTTTATTGTCATTTATTATTTTAGTATAAAAAACGACATCATTAGTAATAGATTTTTTACAAATGTTAGACATTTACACATACTTACGAAAAATTAAAATATTAATCCTTATAGGATTAATGTCGTTTTCATTTTACGGATGTGATGATTTTAATCCACTCGATTTCAACGCTTTTTCTGTTCAGGATGATGTGGAAATTGGCAGACAGCTTGACTGGCAGATAAAAAGTAATCCTCTAGAATATCCGTTACTAAATCAACAATCAGCTATTGATTATGTTCAGAATATAGTCAATCAGATTATTCAATCACCCGTAATTGAATATAGGGGTGTGTTTGTTTATCAGGTAAAAATAATCAGAAAAGATAATGTTGTCAACGCTTTTGCGGTACCCGGAGGATATTTATATATATATACCGGATTGCTGAAGTTTGTTGATAATGAGGCTACACTTGCCGGTATTCTTGCACACGAAGTCGCACATGCCGAAAGGCGGCACAGCACAAAACGTATGACTAAAGCTTATGGTGTTCAGTTTCTACTTGATTTAATTCTTGGAAGTAATCCTGACCAATATGCAGAACTTGCGGCAAATTTGTTTGCAGGTCTCGCGTTGCTTAAGAACAGCCGTGATGACGAGTATGAAGCTGACGAATATTCTTTTAAATATCTGCAATCTTCAATTTGGTATCCCGGTGCTATGAAATATTTCTTTCAAAAGGTCAGTGATAATTCAACAGGAAGCTTTCTTGAGGAATTGCTCTCGACTCATCCATTGAACGAAAACAGAATTGCCGTTTATGAGCAGTTAATTGCAAATGCTCAATTGGGTCAGCCTGATGAGAATAACCTTTTTTCGCAGAGGTATCTTCAATTTAAAAATACACTGCCATAATTCAATTCTTTTTTGTAAATTTATATTACTTATTTCCTGTTACGCTAATGGATATTATTATTTAAACGGTAAAATATTTAATTTATAATTTAAAATTTATAATGAATTTTTAATTATTAATTATTAAATTTACAAACAAAGAATATAAAGTTGAGATTTGATTAAATAGCAGGGAGCATATTGTTCTATTTTAATAATTTTAAATTTTGTTCTTAAATATTCATTGAAAATTGGAAATTGAAAATTTTAAATTAATAGTATAATGAGAATATTAAAAAATATATATAAAAAGCTCTTTATTCTTGTGATAATAATTTTCATTGCAGGAATGATGAATAGCTGTGTTGATTTCAACATATATCCACCCAGCGAAGATATAAAGCTTGGTAAGAATCTTGATTCGGAAATCAGGAGAAATACAAACGAATATCCCATTTATAATAAGCCCGGTGTGAAAAGTTATGTCCAGGGGATTGTAAATGATATAATCCGTTCACCAAAGATGGAATACAGGGGACAATTTGCTTATACTGTCGAAATTATTAAGAGAGATGATATTGTAAATGCCTTCTGCGCCCCCGGAGGTTATATTTATGTTTATACAGGTTTATTAAAATTCATTGACAATGAGGCTACTCTTGCAGGAATACTTGCCCATGAAATAGCTCATGCTGAAAGAAGACACGCCACTCAAAGAATATCGAAAGCTTATGGAATGCAGCTTCTTTCTGATGCTGCATTCGGCGAGAAAAAAAATAAATATGAAGAACTTGGCTCGAATATGTTCAAAGGCCTGTCCCTGCTTAATAACAGCCGCGAAGATGAGTACGAAGCTGATGAGTATTCATTTAAATATTTACAATCAACCAAGTGGTATCCCGGTTCAATTAAATTCTTTTTCGACAAAATCAAAAATTCAGTTCAGGATAATGACCTCAAGGTAGTGCTTTCAACTCACCCGCTTCCGCAGGACAGGTATGACAAAGTGATTGAAATGCTGAAGAAAGCAAACACTCCGCCGCCCAACGAAAAAAACACTCAATATAGAAAATATCTTCTATTTAAAAATAATCTATAAACATTAATATAAATATTGATTTAAAATGCAGTGGAGAAAATAACCAAGTGTAAAATAAATTTAAAATAACATTTATATTTTAATTTAAAATTATGGATACTTTTGAAAAGTTAAAGAAAGCTCAATCGAAAAACTCTTCTATCTTGTGTGTGGGTCTTGATGTTGATTTAACTAAAGTTCCCCAGCAATTCAAATCTGTTCCTGACGGATTATTGGAATTTAACGAAGCTATAATTCATTCCACTAAAGATTTTGTATGTGCTTATAAATTAAACTTTGCATTTTATGAACAATATGGAATCGAAGGATATGAACTGCTGAAAAAAACCTTTGAATTAATTCCTGAAAATATTGTCTCGATAGCAGATGCCAAACGATGTGACATTGGTAATACAATGACGGGTTATGCCAAATCAATTTTTGATTATTTTAATGCCGATGCCGTAACCATAAATCCTTATCTCGGGAAAGATTCATTAGACCCGTTTTTTACCTATAAGAAGAAGATGGTTTTTCTTCTGACTTTGACTTCCAATCCCGGTTCTGCAAATTTCCAAAGACTCGAATCCGGAGGTATTCCATTGTATAAACATATAATAAAGCAATCTCTGAACTGGGCTGATAAAAGCAATCTTGCTTATGTAATAGGTGCTACTCAGCCTGATGATATTGACAAGTTAAGAGCTTTGGCACCCAATAACTTTTTCTTAATACCCGGAATCGGAGCCCAGGGAGGCAGTGTGGAGGCCGTAGTAAAGGCTAATGCAAATGGTCCTGCTATTATTAATGTGTCGAGAGCTGTTATTTATGCTTCCAAAGAAAAAGACTTTGCCGAAAAAGCGAGAGAAAAAGCAATTAAATATAAATTATCGTTTATGTAATGTTGTGTCAAGTATAACACCTGACACAGTTTGAATTGAATAGATGTCATGCTGAATTTAGTTCAGCATCCACAGCCTTTATCATGTCTGGATTGATTCCTGACACTGTAGTATGTTGGATGTCATGCTGAATTTAGTTCAGCATCCACAGCCTTTATCATGTCTGGATTGATTCCTGACACTGTAGTATGTTGGATGTCAGCTGAATTCATTTCAGCATCCATAGCGTAATTTATAAGTAATTTTAATTTCCTATTCCTGGATTCTGAACCAAGTTCAGAATGACATTATTAATTAAAAAAATAATAAAGTATCCTATGAAAAATTCATCTTCAATGAATGAAAAGAAACTGCAAACCGGAGTTCACAGATTACTTTCCGACCCGTCTAAGATTTACTCAACTGCGAGCGGGAAAAGACTTCAGGTGCTTTCACCCGGAAGACTAAATGTCCATGAGGGTCCTGATTTTATTGATATTGCATTACTTTTGCAAGGCAATGTTATTGTTGCAGACGCAGAATTTCATGTGAAAAGTTCGGAGTGGAACGCTCATAATCATAGTAGCGATGACAATTATAAATCGGTGGTTCTGCATATCGTTTTCGAGGATGATGTTAAACTTTCATTTCCTTTTGAAACTTTAATAATGAATCGCGATGAAGTTTTAAATGCTTCAGACGATATTTCTTTTGAAATTAATATTCCAGATGTTTTTCCAATCGAAGAGCTTCAGCAGTTTGCATTAATAAGGCTTCTGAGAAAGACATCGGAAGCCAAAAAATATGTGAATCAGCACGGGCTTGATTCGGGTTTCCAAATGCTTGCCGGTGAGTTTTTGAATAAGTATTTTAACAGTCGAAAAAGGCCTGTTTATACTTCCGAGAGACTTGAACAGATTCTGCAAATTCTTCCATCTTCACATGTTTTTCAAATCATTAAACAGTTATCTGAAGGTACAGAACTACACATACCGGATATGATGCAAATGTTAATCAAAACAAAAATCACTGATGAGGGAGCACATTTGAGGAGGGAGCTTGTGTTCAATTCTGTTCTGCCACTTGCTCTATGCCTTGCAAATGAGGAAAGCCGCATTAATTTATTCCTTTGGTACTGGTCAACTCCGGCACTGCACAGTTATGGAATACTTAAACGAAGATTTAAGGATTTTCCTCAGAATTTCATCTGGCAGCAGCAGGGAATGTTGGAATACATAAGGAACTACGGAAGTAAGACAATTGTCATATCAGATGTCATAAAAGATTATGGTTTTGCCGAAGTGCTGGATTTCTATTATCTTGGTGGAAGTCCGTATAAGAAATATCCGTTTGAGGAGAATTAAATTTAATTACTAATTACTTATTAATAGATGAGGTGTTATGTTTTTTAGAAAAATTATATTTATTAAAATATCTCTCCTTTTGATTACATTTTGCAGGTTATTTTCACTTGAAACATCTGACTCTAATAATGTTGTGAATAATTTCAATTTCAAAGTCAAGGGTAGTTCCATAACACAATTTGGAGCAGAAACACAAAATTATATAATACCAAATTTTCTGGCTTTACCTTCTGATTCATATTATTCAAACATCCGAAATAGATTGCCCGATAAACTATTGAGGAATGTGACAGACAATCCACTAATTCACGGAGCTGCATACATAGATTTTAATTTGGGATTTAAGTATCACGGTATTTCAATTTCAACTAATTTAATTGCTGAGCATCGGGGTATTTCTTATGGTCCATTAAGTACAAAAAGTATGATTGTATTTCCGAAATATAAATTTGCCTTTGACACAAGCATTGGTTTATTTGATGATAGGATGAAGGTTGGCGGCTCAATTGGCAATTATGATAATCTGAAACTTTATGAGGGCTTGACTATTTACAATATGGATTGCCAGGGTGCTGAATTATATTTGAATTGGAAAAATATAAAATTTCAATTTATCTCTGTTGGCGATTTAGTAAATGGTATTGGTCTAAATCTTGATGCTACTCTCGATTGGATATTATCTGTTCACAATTTAAAAATAACTGATAATGTTAATATGGATATTCAATTGGGGTATTTTGAAAATCTGTTGGTATTACGTTCAAGAAACAGTGACGGGTTTTATATCTCAGCCAATCTATATAATGAGAAAATTCAAATTTATTCGCAATTTTCTGTCAGGGATTTGAATAATCTGAGTGATTTGAAATGGCGTTCAGCCTTTCTCATTGGAATTAAATCAAATTTTGAGAATGAGAATATGATAATAGGATTGAAGGGTGAAATACGTTATTATGGGAGTAATTTTAACAAGGATTATTATGACCATACAGTTAGTTTCAGAAAAATGCCCAAAACGTCAGAAGGTATTAACCCGCGTGAATATAGTTATAATAATACAATAGGAGATAATCTGTATCCCTTGTATGCTTATGAACGTCCTTTCAGTCAGTGGGCTGTATATACTGAATATCAGAAGAAGAATGCTCTTGGTTTAGTTTTTCTTATAAACAGTAAATATTATTTTTATGATAAATTATTTGCTAATGCTGATTTTGATTTGAATTTTATAAGAGCAAGTTATGAACCTGGTTTTTGGTATCCATTTTATAATATCGGCTTGGGTTGGGAGCCGGTAATAAATAATTTCATTAATTTGAGTTTTACGAATAAAGGGATGAACCTTGATAAACATTATCCTACTTTTTATTTGTATGATTCTCCAAATATAATGATAAACCTGCATTTCGATTTCGAGTTAATAAAAGGGAAATAATAATGAATATGAATCAAAAAAAATCAGTCTTTTTATTATACATGATAATTACATTCTCTGCAATAATGATTTCATGTGATATTGATAATGTGCCACTTGAATACCGACCTGAATATGAAATAGTAAATTTTGATGACCTTCTTTTTTATAAATATTTATACCTAAATGACGGATTAATGAAAGTAACAATTCAAAACCTTCCTGAGTTAAATGATAGTACGTTTAGTCTGGAATTAGAATCAGCCTTTTTTCAATACCAAAATTATAATCAAATTTTTTATACTGATTCCTTTTATGTTGGTGAAGTAAGAATTGATAATATTAAATTGAATTATTCAGATACAACAAAACAATACTTTTTTAATGATATTTATGGTAAAAATAGTAATGCTATTCCCGTATTTGGAAAAAATTCTTTATGGAGCTATGAGGGTAATGAGGAAAAAGGTTTCTATCCTCTTGATACTACAATATATGTTCCTGAAATACTGAAAGTCCAGGGAAATTTTAAGAATTTGGATACAATAAGTAGAAATTCCGATTTGGTTTTTAACTGGATCAAAGACAATAATTACACAGGCAAGATAGCAGTTTTGGTTGAAACTTATAATATGCCTGATATAATTGATGGTGATACAATATTCTATTACTTTAACCAAAAAATGTGGCATAAAGTTATAGAAGATTCAGGCAGTCTTATAATTCCCAAGGGAACAATCCTTCAACTTATGGATGTTGGAGGGAAAGTTAAAGTTACATTCGGTCGTGGAATCGAAAATATTATTCAGGTAGGTTATATGAATATATATGTTAGTGCATTTGCAAAGACAAGTTTTATTTACAATTTAAAAGATTAATAAAAATAGGTGAAATTATGAAACCAATTCAATCATTTGTAATTTTCA
Organism: Bacteroidota bacterium; assembly: GCA_021824625.1. GTDB lineage: Bacteria > Bacteroidota > Ignavibacteria > Kapaibacteriales > UBA2268 > XYC2-FULL-35-21. The sequence goes on from JAKAKE010000186.1 coordinate 11,977, forward strand.
AAATATTATGAAATATTAATTTTAATAAATCGTATTTTACTGAAAAATTGTGAATTATGGAAAAGATTTCAATAGCAGATAACGGAACAGATGTTTTCGTATATATGAACAGGAAGAAACTCGGGAATAAATTTGTTGATGAGTTTCTAAAAGAAGTTCAGTTATTCTTCATTGATGATTCTCATATTCCTGAAATAAGCGATGAAGAACAAGCCGAATTGGAAAAGATTTTAAATTCGATGACCGATGAAGATAAAAAGCCTGCACTTGTGCGAAAGTTAATAATAGGGAACTAATAACAAAAGAAGAACAAATAAATCACTGGATTACAACAGCTGAATCAGACCTTGAAAAGGATAAATTTATATGGCTGAAATCTCTACTGAAATAAAAGAACTTATAAATAAATTCATTTATGAATTGGAAGCAACAAACATTCATGTTCAAAAAGCTGTGCTGTTCGGTTCTTATGCCAGGGGGACAAATGACAAGTGGAGTGATATTGATATTGCAATTGTTTCTGATAATTTTATTGGTAACAGATATTATGATAATGAGAAAATCAGAAAAGCTAAATTTGCAACGAGCTTTGAATTAGAACCGCTAACCTACCGTCCTGAAGAATTTAATGAATCCAATCCATTTGTCCGTGAGATTTTAAGACATGGAATAAGTATTATTTAATTACATGAAAATGTGATTAGAATAATTAGGATATAAAATGTTTCTTCCAGAACATATTGAAAAACATTACAAAAAAAATAAAAATCGAATCCGGCAAAGACTTCTTGATTTCAAGCATGTTCCCGAATCGGAGTATTTTTATGAATTGTGCTTTTGTCTGTGCACACCTCAATCAAAAGCAGAGAATGCTTTAATAGTTGAAGAGAAATTGAAGAAACTCAACTTTCAAAACAAGAATATCAATCCGGTAAGAATACTGAATGACAAATCGCATTACATTCGCTTCCATAATCAAAAAGCAAAAAACCTTGTTGATATGAAATCTATTTTCCCTGATTTTTTTTCCGTTTTGAAATCAGAAATGAAACCGATGGAAAAAAGATTATGGCTGGCTGATAATGTGAAGGGTTTGGGAATGAAGGAAAGTTCACATTTTCTCAGGAATATCGGTTATCGGAACCTCGCCATACTCGACAGGCACATACTGAAGCATCTTGTAGAGTGTAGAGTTTATAAAGAAATTCCAAAAGTCAGCAGTGTAGCACGATATCTTGAAGTTGAAAAGGAATTTATTAATTTTTCAAAACAAATTAAAATTCCGATGGATGAATTGGATCTTCTATTCTGGAGTTTTGAAACTGGGCAAATAATTAAATAATTACTAATTACTAATTACTAATTATTTTATTATGTTTGTTTTATGAAAGAAAATATTATTAAAGAAAAAAGCTTTGATTTTGCCAAAAGGATTGTAAGATTATATAAGTTCTTGGTATCCGATAAAAAGGAATATGTGTTAGCCAAGCAATTACTAAAAAGTGGGACATCAATTGGTGCTAATATTGAGGAGGCATTATGAGCTCAATCAAAAAATGATTTTATATCAAAAATTAGCATATCTTATAAGGAAGCAAGAGAGACACATTATTGGATAAGGTTACTCTATGAGACAGACTATTTAACAAAAAAGCAAAGTGAATCTTTGCTAAAAGATGTTGAAGAAATCTTGAAGCTTATTACCAGTATTCAAAAATCATTAAAAAAAATTAGTAATTAGTAATTAGTATTTAGTAATTAGTAATTAGTAATTAGTAATTAAAACCTAACCTCTCCCGGCATGCCGATTTTTAATTGTCCGTCATTCTTCACTTTCACTTTGATTGCATAAACCATATTCACTCTCTCGTCCTTTGTTTGAATGATTTTCGGAGTGAATTCAGATTGTGAAGAAATCCAACTAATTATTCCTTGGAATGAATTCAGTCCTTTTTTGTCCTTATCAATAATGATTTTGACTTTCTGTCCGATTTCAATTTTCGGAAGCTGGCCTCCGCTGATGTAAGCCTTCAGGTACATTATGCTGATGTCGGCAATTTTATAAAGCGGTTTTCCTGCTACGGCTATTTCATAGGGCTCGGCATATTTATTCAGCACAGTTCCTCCGACAGGATTAATAATCACACTTTTTTTCAGCAGGTCTTCTACTTGTGCAATTTGCGCATCCAGAGATTTCAGTTCATTTATAATCGTTCCATTCTGCGTTTCAATCTGATTGATTTGCTTGTTAATGACAATTATGCTTCCGTTTATATCATCAAGCTGTTTCTGTGTAGCGGCTTTGCTATTGAACATAGCCTCGATTCGCTTCTGGTCTTTTTCAACATTCGCTTTCTGTACTTTCAGTACATTGATTTGAGCAATAACGGAATTGAATTTCGTGCTGATTGCCTTTTTACTTGCTTCGAGTTGTTCCTTTTTTAAATAAAGCTGGGTTGTGTCAATCACCCCAACCATTTCACCGGCTTTGAGCGTTTGTCCTTCTTCGATATTGAAAACAATAAGATTGCCTGTTGCTTCAGCGGAAATTGTGATTTCAGTTGCTTCAAAATTGCCATAAGCATCTGATAAATCATTCCCATCTGAACAGGCGGATAATACCAAACCTATACAAAATAATATTATTTTTAATTTCATATTTATACCCATCAATTTAATTTTCAATTTTCAATTTCTAATTTCCAATAAATTTAATAATTTTAAATTTTTAATTTTAAAATTCCGCTTCGTTCATTTTGCATTTTTACATTATCAAATATAATTTACATTTTACCCAAAATTGTAAGGTAATTCACCTTCGTCTTTACTAATTCGATTTTGTGAATTTCCAATGATTGTACGGCAAATGCTTCTGCATTGACCTCTGCGACATATTCAGTTGCTGTTATAATACCGTTGTCGAGTTGGCTGGAAGTCTGTGCAACAATTTTTTTTCTTAATTCAATTATTTGTTTATCCTTTTCAATCATCCTTTCTAATTTATCAATTTCATTGATATGAGTCTGCAATGAAATTGATAAATTCATAGCAAATAATTCTTCCTGGGTATTCAGAATATCTTTCTGAATCTTCAAGGCCTCATTATCGCGGCTTGTTATGTTCCAGTTCCATAAGTTCCATGATGCTTTTATACCCACAATGTAAAAAGTCTGAAAATCCGGGTTAAACATATTAAAACCCGGGCGGCCGTACATTGCCTGTCCGAAAACAGAAAGTTTAGGATAATATTTTGCATTGTTCAATCCCTGGAGAGCATCGAGAGACGTCTTGTTCAATGAGAATAGCTCATATTCTTTTCTGAATCTGGATGTATCTGGATACGGAGCATACGAAGGAACAGGAAGTTCGAAATCATCTGAAAGTTCATAAGAATTTTTTGTGAGTATATTTAATGAATTAATCAGTGAGGCGGCATTTGTGAACAACTCATCTTGTGCCTGTTGTATTTTCAATATTTCAGCTTCGATAATATCGGCATTGCTTTGAAGAAGCACACCATTGCTTATTCTTACTTTTATAGTATTCAACTTCTCAAACAAATCGCTTTTAGTGATTTCCAATTGGCCGATTTTTATTCTTATTATTAAAATATTAAAGTAAATATCATTAATTATTTTTTTCAGATTGTATAAGTCGGCTTCTATGCTTTTTTGAGTAGCCGAGCTTTGAGCCGCTTCAACTTCCTTTGAGTTAGATACAATTCCACCATCCCAAATTAACTGGTCAACGCTAATCCCAGCCTTGTACTGGTCTTTATCCTGTTGTGGTATAACGATACCGGGAAAAGGTATTACTATTTTGGTAACATCCGACTGATATGTTGCTTGCCCGAAAAGGTTTAATTCAGGAAGATATTTTGAACTGATATTTTCTATTTTCAGTTCTGAAATATTTTTCTGATATTCAATCTGTTTAACTGTAGGATAGTTCTTTATTGCAGATTCATAGCAGTCATTCAAAGTTACTTTGTTGGCTGAATATAATTGAAACGTAAAAATTATTGAAACACTAATTGTAATAAATATTTTCACAATATACTCCATCACTTTTTTCTTAATGATTTCATAACAAATTCAGGAAGATATTTTTTCCTTTCAATAATGAACTGCTTAAATTCCTCATCCGATAAACTTAAGCCAATTTGTAAAATCGGCTTTGCCGCAAAAGGGAAAATTGCAAGTGATAATAAACTTACGAGAATATGCTTCGGGTCTTGTTTTTCAATCCTTCCGTCATCTATTTCATTTTTAATCTGCTTGAGAAATTTCTTTGGAATGGCTTCGATGTTCTTTTTGAAGAATGACTGTAAACGCTCGGGATTGTGTGCCGCTTCGTGCATAATAAAATTTGGTATATGCGGATTCTTCAAAAGCAAGTCAATGTATTTAGAGAAAAAAGTATTAATCTTCTTCTCAAATGGTTCGTCAGAATCGAGTATTTCGAGAATTTGCGGCAGAAAAATCTTTAATGAATCGAGAAAAACAGCTTCGAAGATTTTATCCTTGCTTCGGAAATAATAATGCAGAAGAGCTTTGTTAATACAGGCTTCATCTGCGATTTCCTGCATACGCGTGCCATAAAAGCCACGCCTTAGGAAAACAGCATGAGCCGCTTTGAGTATTGCTTCCTCCGAATGATGCTCTGTCTGTGCCATTATTAATTAAATAAAATAAGTTTAACCGTATAATTTAACCAAAACATTTAACCATTTAGTTAAATTCAAAATTAATAAATTTCTGTAACCCTGCAAATTTTTTTTATTCTCAATTATCTGATTAGTTTGTAACAATATTTTTCTCCCTTTATTAAAGGGAGACTAAGAAGGATTATTAACAAAGTTTTCTCCCTTTACAAAAGGGAGACTAAGAGGGATTATTAACAAAGTTTTCTCCCTTTATAAAAGGGAGACTAAGAGGGAATATTAATAAATATATAACAAAGCGAAATCAAACATGAATATTATCGAAGGTAGTTACATTAATGCCGGGAAAAAGAATTTATATGTGAAAATTCTTGGTGAAGGTTTTCCTGCTGTGGTTATTGAACCTGCATGGGGAGGCTTATCTTCAGAATGGCAGGAAATTCAATATGAGTTGTCAAAACATACGACTGTTATAACTTATGACCGTGCCGGCTATGGAGAAAGCCCAAAAGGTGAACTGCAGCGTGATGGCAAACACATTGCAACCGAACTTTATACAATGCTTTCAAATACTAACATACGTGAGCCATACATCTTTGTAGGTCATTCGGCAGGCGGTCTTTATGTTCAGCTTTATGTTAAAATGTTCCCTATGGATGTGGCAGGTATTATTCTTGTTGATTCAATAACCGCTGATAATGAAGAATTCGACAAGCTGGATGTCCAGACATATCAATCAACTGTTTCTTTTCCTGCACGAATGGCAAACATCAGGAAGCTGCTTGAAATAGATAAAGAACAGTTTTCAGCGCAGATATTACCATTGCTTCAAAATCTTTATAACGGAATGGCTGATGACATTAAGCAACAGCTAATAGCTTACCAAACTGAGCAGGACTTTTATCAAACTCTGATTGATGAGTATGATGCTTCTTTCGAAACATACAAGCAACTAAAAGAAATAAAAATGCTTCCTAATTTTCCTCTGAAAGTTCTTTGCAGGGATTATAAAGTTATGCTCGATATTTCTAAGCAAATCGGAATACCTGAAGAAGAAGCCCGTGCTGTAGAGGAACTTTGGCTTAAACAAAGCAAAAACTTACTGAATCTATCTTCAAACAGTGAATTTTATTTAGTGTCTGACAGCAGTCATTCAATCCACCAGACGAGACCTGATGCGGTGATTAAAGCGGTTGTAGATATGGTGGAGAAGGTGAGAGGGTAGAATTTATACCAAAGGTTCAATCTTTTTTAATCCTTTGTGATTTTGAGCTAAATTCCAATTATCCATAAGTTCGTTCTTGTGAATCGCAGCCCACTCCATAACCAAGCCAAGAACCCTTGGTGGCAGATTACCGATTATTATATTCAGATCGTTGATTGAAATCTCAGCATTAAATTCATTGTATGTTGCGTGGAAATGTGGCGGCTGATGTTCACTGAAGAACATTGATATTATTATTCCGAAAAATCTGCTAATTTGTGGCATATTCTAACTCGGTTTGTTCCCACTCCCTGAAAGTCATATTTCTTAGTTCCAAATATAGACTATTAGGACATAATTCAATGATTTTATTCCAGGCAATCGCATTTGTTTCATTACTGATATACACTTTTGAAAATAAATCATTTTCATCCCAATCATTGAATACTCCTTTATGTGCCAAATGGGATAAATCTAATTCACCTTCGACATCATCGGAATATTTAAGCCAGATTTTATAATTATCAAGTGACTTTACCATTAATGGTTTTGGGAACATTTTTTCAATTATTTATTGTTAAACATATCAAATTTAGAAACGTTTCTATAATATTATTATTATTGACTTTTTTCCTTTGGTGGTATTGTAATGAAGATGAAATAAGAATAAAGAATATTACAAATACTCTTCTATTTCTTTTTTCAATAGTGGAATATGTTTTAATATAATTCCCCATATAATTTCATCAGAAATATTATCATATGAATGAATAATCCTATTTCTTAAATCTATAATTTGTCTTGAATTTTGAATTTCAAATCCCGGAGATATTTTTAAAATTCTATTTATTGCTTCACCGATAATTTCAAGATTTCTTTGTACCGCTCTTTTGGTTTTGATATCCTTGCAGAAATCTGAAAAAATTCTTGGTTTATCTTCAAAATAAGATGCTATCTCATTAATAGAATTTAATATATCATGTAAATAAGTTCTGATTAATTCATCCATATATAAGAACCTTGCTATTATCTATTGATTTTATCAAATATGGATTATTCAATGCCTGTTTTTCGAGTAAATCTATATCTCTTTTCAATAAATCATGTATAGCAAATTTTAAACTGAAATAATTATCCGGATAAGACTCAAGTTCCATATGTTTGAAACTGACAACAAAGTCATAATCACTATCCTCTCTTAAATTATCTTTCAAGGCTGAACCGAATAAATAGAGTGATTCAACTTTGTGTAATACACAAAGCTTACGAATATCATCAATAATTTCTTTACTTAAATTCATAATATTATACAAAATCTTTTTTTTCTTTAAATTAAAAAACAAAAATAAAAAATAAAATCTATATGAATTAATTGGACTTAAGAATTACTTCCAGACATCCTCTTATTGCATCTTTGATATTTTCAACTGCTTCTTCGATTGTCTCGCTTTGTGAATGACATCCGGGTATTGCGGGACAATGTGATACATACCCCAAATCTTCCCCTTCTTCAACTACAATTCTGTAATGCATATTTAAGTCTTTTAATAAATTATTCATTTCATTGTTATTGACTTTTTTCCTTAGGTGGTATTGTAATGAAGAAGAGGATTAAAGTATTCTCATTAATTATCAGAACTTAGTTATCAATATCATTAAATACACTATTTGCTTTTGAAATATAAGCTAATTCTGACCCTTCGGATTTAATTTCCAAGTCATGTAATTCAATCTCTTCCTTTTTTAATTGAAAATTCCATTTGAATAATTCGCTGAAATTACCCTTTAATAAATTTTCTATAAATCCGATACTTCTATAAATTAACTTTTCTTGTTTTAATATTTTGGTTAGGATTTTATGTTTGATTAAAGAATTCTCGTATTGTATTAAAAGATATTCTATTTTCTCTTCAATTTCGTGAATATTTAGATTGGAGTTTGATATATCATTAACAAAATTCTTTAAACCTAAAAAATACAAATAAGAATCAGAATCATTTTTAAAATTAAATATATCCTCCCATTGACAATCCTCAGAAGGCATAGGTAATTTATTAATAATTATCTTAAGTACTGAATGTTTTTTAGTTTCAATATTTTCAATTGGCAAAATGTTGTTGACTATAGGAACAGAATCATATTCAATATGATGATTGAACCATATTGATTCTTCTCTGACTGCAATCTCATGTGCAAGATTAATTATTTCAAAATCTTTATAAAATCCAATTAATTCTTTTCTTTTTGGGAAATCATCATTTTTTATAGAACCCTCTTTTAATATTGCCTTCATCTCTTCAATACTTATTGGTGATCCATAAATTTTTCGTATATCTTTACAATAATCTCTATTATTTGTATAATTTAATAGATAATTACTAAATTCTCTACTAAGTTTTTGACATTTACTAATATATTTATTATCAATATCAAACATTGTGGCTCTTTTAATAATGATTTTATCATTTTCAAGAAGATAATCTAATTCTTTATCTAATTTTTTTATGTTTTCTGGTGAATTATGTTTTTTTGAATTTAGGTATATATAATAATAGTAGTCAAATAATATTAAGTTATCAAAAGTTCTTACTTTTTCAAATGGATTTTCATTTTTAACTTCGAATTTCCATTCATTTAATCCAATAATAAATAATTTATCAAAAATGAGGTAATCCTGTTTGAGATTTTCAACTGTCAGATTATTTAAGGATCTAATACCGATTAACTTCTTCATTACAAACCGTCAAAGTTTATTAAATTAAAAAAATCTTGTGATTTCACATTAAGAGCAGAAAATTAATCTTGATTTATAATAAATCTTTGTTTATTTCCTATTCTTCACAAAATTCAATAGTTAACTTATTTTTTAATTTGTCATTTTCAACTTTACAATCTTTTATTTTTATTTTAACATTTTTTCTGCCTGTTTTATTTTCAATTTCAGTCTTTATTTCGCTTATAGCATTGTTGATTTTTTTTGCAATATCTGGACCATAGTTACCTGTTAAAGCTGTTTGGGAGTCAATTGGAAATTTATTCATATCATTTTTCCTTAAATAATAAAAAAACGCAAATTTATAAAAAAAAACAATGATAGTGAACAAATTTAAAAATTTATTTAAAATAACATCTCAATTCCACGTCTATACAATAAATGTCTATACAAATAATTTGAAAAGTGTGTATGCGGTTGGAAGATGAAATAATGCAGAAGAAGTTCAAGAGTGAGTACCATAAATTGCTGATAAATATAATTTTTACAGGTAATTGGGTGAATGCTGAGAGTATTAAATTCCTTAAGCAATTTGGTATTTCACCTCAACAGTATAACCTGATGAGGATACTCAGGGGGAGGCATCCTGAATCTGCCTCCATTACTCTTCTGACTGAAAGAATGTTGGATAAAATGTCAAATGCAAGCCGCTTAGTTGAGAAATTGAAAAAGAAAAGTCTTGTCGAGAGAATTGAATGTCCCAACGACAGGCGAAAGGTAGAAGTTACAATTAATGAAAAAGGATTGGAACTTTTGAAAAAAATTGATGATTATGAGTATGAAAAGAATTTTAAGAATTTATCGGTAACAGAAGCTAAACTCCTAAATTCATTACTTGATAAATTCAGAGGATAGTCTATTTAAAAGTATTTAAAATTTTAAAATTTAAAGTGAATTTTTAATGTAAAAAATTTAAAAAAATAAAAATCATAATGTAGGAACGAACCGATGTGTCAGCCCAATTAAAAATTTAAAATTTATTAAAAATTGAAAATTATAAATTAATAATTATAATCACGAATAGCTTACTTAAAAATAGAATGTAGGATTAAATATTGTTTGTTAAATAAAAAATGAAGGAGAAAATATGGATATATTAAAACATATAGGAAGAATCATTTTTGCAATACCTTTTTTGGTATTCGGAATCAATCATTTCATTTATGCAAAAATGATGGTTGGATTAGTCCCATCCTTTGTTCCGGGTGGAATATTTTGGGTCTATGCGGTTGGTGTTGGATTAATAGCGGCATCAATAAGTATTGCAATTAACAAGATGGTTAAAATATCAGGGTTATTGCTTGCATTATTATTATTGTCATTCGACCTGACCATACATTTGCCGGGTCTTGGTAATCCACAAACTGCACAGATGGCAATGGGTGGATTGCTGAAGGATACCGCATTGTTGGGCGGAGCAATTATGGCATCTGCATTTTTTGGAAATTGGGAAAAGAAATCATTTTAAAAGGGGGTGTCTATGGATACGGTGACGAGGCCGAGAGATTGGGAAGAAGTATATAAGAACAGTAAGGTTGATGAACTGCCCTGGTTCAGAAAAAAGCTGGACCAAGATGTAAGTAACGAACTGAAAGAAAGAAAAATGAATAGTGGGGCAGTACTTGACCTTGGTACCGGTCCCGGGACACAGGCATTGGAATTGTTGAAACACGGATTTGAAGTTACAGCGACTGATGTATCGAAAAATGCAATCAAAGAAGCAAAGAAATTAAGCGATGATATTGATTTTGTCGTTGATGATATTCTGGATACCAGGATTAATAAGAAATTCGATTTGATTTTTGACAGAGGCTGTTTTCATACAATTGAGCCTGAAGATAGAAAAATATACATCCGAAATATAAAGAAACTGCTAAATAGAAATGGATTGTTGTTTCTCAAGTGCTTCAGCGACAGAGAACCTGAGACAGGTACAGGGCCTTATAGAATATCGGAATCTATATTGAAAGATTTATTTAATAAAGATTTTCTGATAGAAGAAATTGTTCACACTGAATTCAAAGGGAAAAGAAAGCCAAATCCCAAAGCATTGTTTGCCGTGATGAAAAAGAAATGATAAAGTTGTTAATTTCTTAAAATTCCTTCATAAAGATTTTTGCCTGAAAGCACATATCGTAGTCGTTCCATATCAGGTCACTAAGCTCAATTTTGAATGCTTGAATAAATCCTTTTTAAGATACCTCTTTTCGTTTGGATATGTAGAGGACTTCAATAATTTTGAAAAATCAATAATCTTGGATTCATCGTTATTGAATACAAGTAATATTTTATAATCTGAAATATATTTGGCTTCATTTATTTTTACAATTTTCATTTTAATCTCCTTGTTATGATTTGGGATTTAATATCTTTCTTCCAAACAAAGTAATCTACCCATTTTTCAACAATCTTTTTAGAATAATGACGAACAAAGGATTCAAAATCTTTTCTTAATAGCATAACATTTAATCAGTAGTATTTATATTTAATATCAACAATTTTAGTATTTTGTTTACGTTACAAAAGAATAAATGTTATTTAATTCAGGAAATTTTATGACGAGAGAAATTCCAATAATTATTGAAAGAGATGAAGAAGGATATTATGTTGGCTCAGTTCCATCATTAAAAGGCTGTCACACACAGGCAAAATCACTCGATGAGCTTATAGAAAGAATAAAAGAAGCAATTGAATTATGCCTTGAAGTCGGAGAAGAAGATTTTTCAAATCGTTTTGTCGGTATTCAGCAGGTTTCTGTTGAAGTATGAGTAATATACCCTCATTAACAGGAACAGAAATTATCCGAATACTGAATTCATTAGGATTTAAGGTGATAAGGATAAAAGGTAGTCAGCATATCCTAAAACTTCCCGATAAAAGAACTACTGTTATACCAGTTCATAAGGGTGAAGCAATAGGTCCAGGCTTACTATTAAAAATTCTGAAAGATTGCAAACTAACTAAATAAGAATTTAAAGAATTATTGTAGAAAATATGTGCGGTCGCTTTGCTTTATCAGCCAAAACAAAAAGCATAGAAAAGCTTTTACCTAAGGTGAAAATTCCTGAAGAAATGAAAGCGAGGTACAACATAGCACCTACTCAAAATGTAGCAGTGGTGCTGAATGACGGGAATAATGAAGTAACTTTCGCTAAATGGGGATTAATTCCGTTTTGGGCAAAAGATACTTCAATGGGGAATAAAATGATTAATGCAAGAGCAGAAACACTCCTTGAAAAACCCTCATTTAAGAATCAATTCAAAAATAAAAGGTGCATCATCCTTACAGATGGTTTCTATGAATGGCAAAAGCAAGGTGGAAAAACCAGAAATGTTCCTTATTTGATAAAAATGAAAACAGGTGTGCCTTTTGCTTTAGCGGGATTGTGGGATACATGGACAGATAAATCAACAGGTGAGACAATAACTTCAACAGTCATAATCACGACTGACCCAAACGAATTGATGATGAATATACATAACAGAATGCCGGTGATTATACCACCTGACAAAATTGATTTGTGGCTTGAAAAAGATGATGCTAATTTGCCTGAACTTGGAAGTCTGATGAAACCTTATCCGGCAGATGAGATGGAAGCTTATCCGGTAGCATTTACTGTCAACAATCCGTCTGTGGATGATATAACTTGCATTCAGCCGGTAAATTCAATATTTTAGTTGATTGTTAATTAAACAATTCGATTTTGTGGTAGCAGAATTAATTTTTCTTGGTGGAGTTGGCGAGCTTGGTGCAAATTCTGTTTATTTATACATAGACGGGACAGGTATAATCATTGATGCGGGATTGCATCCAAGGAAAAGAGATAAAAATGCTTTTCCTGCTTATGAATCCATTATTGGTAAACCTGTTGATTTACTCATATTGACACATGCCCATACAGACCATATCGGAGCAATTCCATATCTGCTGAAATTTTTTCCTCACACAAAAATCATAATGACAAAAGCGACAAGGGATTTAGCGGAAATAATGTTGAAAGACACAGCAAAACTATTGCAAACAGACCTTGTAGCAGAATATTCAATAGATACTTTATCTCTCTATAAACCGGAAGTCCTCGAAAATATTTGGATGCTCATGGATGGATATGATTATTATGAAGAAATTGCTTTTTGCGGGTATGCCGGAAGAAGCGAAATTACAATAGCATTTTATCCTTCGGGACATATACTGGGTTCAGCTTCGGTTAAAATGGATTTTGCCGGTAAAACTTTACTGCATAGCGGGGATGTTCAATTTATCAATCAAGCCGTTATTGCCGGTGCAGACTTACCGAAACATCACCTTGATTATATGATAATTGAATCTACAAACGCGGGAGAAACAAACCTGCCGGATTATAATGAAGAAATAAAACGTTTTGCCCGCTTTATTAATCAAATTGCAGATAAAAATGGCTCCATACTTATCCCTGCCTTTGCTTTGGGAAAAACCCAGGAAATTTTGAAAATAATTTTTTCGTTAATGCAAAAGAATTCAATACCTAATTTACCAATTTATACCGGTGGCTTAGGAAAAATCATATCCCGGTTCTATGATAAATACTGTTACTCAGTACCAATGGTAAAACCCGGTTTTGAGATTTCGGATATACCTCAGGAGGATATTATTTGGGATGAATTAATGACCGGTAAATATTTCAAAGAGCCTTCAATTGTAGTAGCATCCAGCGGAATGATGAACACAGGTACTGCTTCGCACCAACTTGCACAAAGATGGATGAGATTAAAGAATTATGGTATCGCATTTATAGGTTATCTGGATGAATTATCTCCCGGATTTGAACTACTAAATTCGGATTTGAATAAGGATTTTAAATTTGGAAAAATAAATGAAAGAAGGTTGTGTGATGTACAAAATTTCAGATTTACATCACATGCTTATCTCAGGGACATACTCAACTATATTTACGGAATTAAGCCGAATTATATTTTTATCAATCATGGTGAATTATTATCTGCAGAAAACCTTTCGGTGAAAATTCCACTGAATTTCGATTATGCACAAATCTATTTACCTGAAAAGAAAAAAACTTATCAACTTTTGTAAATCTTCATATAATGAATTAATTTAGAAGATTATTCAAAGGGTTATTTTATTTAATCAGTTTAAAATAATATAAATATTAATTGAAACTATTTCCAATTAGAATAAATTTATAGGAAGAAAATGGCAAAAGGGAAGATTTTAATTGTTGAGGACCAAGCGGTAGTTTCTCAGAATATAAAGCTGATGCTTAAGTATAATGGCTATGAGGTAAGTGGAATTGCAGCTACGGCAGATGAAGCGATTCAGATGATAAGTGAAGAAAAACCCGATTTAATTGTTATGGACATAGCCCTTCCGGGCAAACTCGATGGGATTGACGCTACGAATATTATCACCGAAAAATGGAATATTCCTATTATTTATCTCACTGCACATTCTGATGAAACAACACTTCAGAGAGCAAAAAATACTCATAATTATGGCTTCATTATCAAAGATATTGACCTGAAATCACAGATTCCAATCTTTATTGAATTTGCATTATTCAAACATAAGCTAATCGAAGAACAGCAAAATGCCTCCAAAGCCTTGTCAGAAAATGAAGAAAAGTTCAGAATGATTGTTAATTCGGCAAGAGACGGCATTATTTTCATTGATAAAATGGGATTAATATCTTTCTGGAACAACGCTTCTTTGGAAAAATTCGGTTATAATGATATAACATCTGAGAATGTTTTCTTTTGGCAGATTATCTCAATTCCCAAAATTAAACTTTACCAGGAAAAGTTTGCTGATATTGGTGCAAAAGGCGAAAGCGGACTTGTCGGTAAAATGGTTGAATTTGTTGCTATAAGGAAGGATGGCTCGACTTTCCCCGTTGAAATTATTTTTTATCCGATAAAAATCCAAAACAACTGGTACACTTGCTGTATTATTCGTGATATAACAGTTCGCAAGGAAGCAGAAGAAGAAAATGCTAAACTCATCGAGGAATTGCGAATATCGAGGGAAATGGTTGAGCAGAATGCTAATGAATTATTGCTTGCTAACGAAAAATTATACGAATCGGAAGAAAGCCTAAAAATCCTGAATGCTAATAAAGACAGATTCTTTTCTATACTTGCTCATGACCTTCGTGGACCTTTTCAGGGCTTGCTCGGCTTTTCAAATATACTGCATAAAGACTTTAAAAAAATGAAAACAGAAGAAGTACAGGATATAGTTGATGACCTTTATCATTCTGCAGAGCAAATTTACAAATTACTTGACCATCTGCTTCTGTGGTCAAGAATACAAAGGGGGGTACTTGAATTTAAACCTGAACCCTGCAGTCTGAATAATATTGTCGGAGTCAATATTGATTTATTGAAATACCTGGCAAACCGAAAAAACATCGAATTAATATCGGAAATTAATGAAAATTTTGAATTCACTTCCGACCCGAACATGATTAATACCGTCCTTAGGAATTTGATTTCTAATGCTATTAAATTCACCGGAAGCGGCGGTAAAATTATAATATCTGCTAAAGACACAAAAGACGGTTTCTTTTTAGTTGGTGTCAGCGACGATGGAATTGGTATTCTTGAAGAAGATTTGCAGAAACTTTTTAAGATTGACATGTATTTTACCAGTCCCGGAACTTCGGGAGAAAAAGGAACAGGATTAGGATTGGTTTTGTGTAAGGATTTAATTGAAAAATGCAAGGGTGAGATATTTGTCGAAAGCCAGGTTGGCAAAGGTACGACCTTTTCTTTTAAAATTCCGTTTAAATAGGGATTAGGGATTTTGGGAACAGGGAATGAGGATTTGGGGTTAGCATTTCCAGCCCCCGGCCCCTGTCCACCATACCCTTCTTTATGTAGAATGTAAAATGTAAAATACAGGGGCAGAATATTTTCTACCCAATTAAAACGAAATATGATAAAATAAATATAAACCAATGAAAATCATTTCATGGAATATAAACGGATACAGGGCTATTACGGGACAAAATCCGAGTAAAAGATTTGATAAGGTAACTAAGGAAAATAAATTATTCAGGTTTATTGATTCCGAAAAGCCCGATATAATTTGCCTTCAAGAGACAAAAGCATCACCCGAACAAATTGATGAAGAACTGCTTTGCCCAAACGGGTATGAATACTACTACAATTCTTCAATTGAAAAAAAAGGGTATAGCGGTGTAGCTGTATTTACTAAGGTGAAGCCAAAAAAAGTTAATTACTCAGTAAATGAAAAAAGGTTTGATGCCGAAGGCAGGATTATTGAAATGCACTTTGATGATTTTATACTATTTAATGTTTACTTTCCCAAAGGATATGCGGATTCGGAGAGATTAACCTACAAACTGGAATTCTATGATACCTTTTTTAATTACGTTCAAAAATTAAATCAGATGAGTAAAAAAGTAATCGTTACGGGAGATTATAATACAGCCCATCACGAGATAGACCTTGCAAGGCCTAAAGAAAATATAAACATTTCCGGATTTATGCCGGTTGAAAGGGAAAAATTAGATTTGATTGAAAACCTTGGATATGTTGATACGTTTCGCCTGTTCCATAAAGACGGAGGCCATTATACATGGTGGAGCCAGAGGGGAAGGGCAAGGGAGAATAACATTGGCTGGAGGATTGATTACTTCTTTGTTACAAAGAAAGTTTTATCATTGGTAAAGAATTCCTACCATAAACCTGATGTATTAGGTTCGGACCACTGCCCGATTTTCCTGGAATTAGTTTGAAATGTGATTTATGTGATTAATATGATTATGATTAACCTCACACTTTAGTGTTTGGGGGTATAAATGCAGCAATCGTCTCATCTCGTATCTCAACCTTCATGCTGAAGCATTGGGTTATTCTAATTCCATCACACTTGAATAATTTCCCAGGAATTATCTCCCTTTTTTTTTAAAGCAGGAAACTGATGGTCATTATGCTCCTCTCAGTATGACAATTCTGTGTTTACTTACTATTTCTTGGAATAATGGATGTTTTTTCGTAATTATGTATGTTATAATATAATTGCGGGTTTATGGTTTCTGTCAAAATTCGGTTTGTTAATTCAATAATTTAATATGCGTTTTTTATCTTTTGATAATATAATTACAACAGGGGTAATCTTACTTATCCTTAAGTTTTTCTTTGTGATATTCCAGATTGATTTTCTAAATCAGTTGAATAATCAGATTCAGGATTTTCAGATTAATGATATAGTGTTTTCGAGACTGAAGGACAAGAATGCCGTTGAGCCTGATACTAATATTGTGATTGTAAATATAGGAGAGTTGAAAAGAGATAAGATTGCAGAACAGATAAATATTATTAACCGTTTTGAACCGAAAATGATAGCATTAGATGTGGCTTTTTCGAAGGTAAAAGGTGATGAATTGGACAAACCTCTTGCGGAAGCTCTTTCAAAAGTTAAGACACTTGTACTTGTGAGCAGGCTCTCTTATGATAAAGATAGAGATGAAATAAATCTCATGAAATCAATTCCGTTGTTTACACAATATGCACAGTGTGGCTTTGCAAATTTTATTGATGAGGAAGATTTCAGGACAGTGAGGAAATTCAGTCCGAGAGAGTATGTTAATAAGGACCCTGTAATGGCTTTCAGTGTGAAAGTTGCAGAATTATACTACCCGCCTGCCGTGAAGAAACTTTTCGACCGTAATAATGAATCGGAGATTATTTATTTTGAAAGGAATTTGAATAAATACAGGGTGATTGACTGTGAGGAAGTTTTTAGCAAGAGGGACGGTTTTGGTTTTGTTAAGGGTAAAATTGTTCTTTTCGGATATCTTGGCCCTGATGTTAAAACTTTAAGCACTGAGGATAATTTTTATACGCCGATGAATTCTAATTATATCGGCAAATCCTATCCCGATATGTATGGGGTTGTAGTTCATGCAAACATTATATCAATGCTGTTGAATGGGAGATATATTAATGCGATGCCGGAAATTTATGTGTTAATTCTGACAATTGTATTGGCATATCTGACAATGGCGGCGTTTTCATATCTCAGGTATAGATTTGCCGAGGCTTATGAGAGCTTAAGTCTTGTTTTCATTTTAGCAGAATCGGCATTTTTTTTCTTTGTAATGTTTTCATTGTTGTATTATTTTAATTATTATCTGAATCTGAAAAATATGTTTTTTGTTCTTGCCATATCCGAAATGATATCGGAATCTTATTTCGGTTCAATAAAACCTTTGACAAAAAGAGTTATTGATAAAATCGGAAGTAAATTTAAACCGACAAAAATGTAGAATGTTAAATGTCGAATACAAAATGCAAAATGTAAAATTGATAATGAATAATGTAAAATGAAATTAAAAAGAAAGTATATTGACACTGATCCGATGATGAGCACGATACTTGTATTTGTTACTTTGGTATTGCTGCCCTTGTTCCTGAGTTTTAATTTCTTTTTACCCTTAAAGAATGCTTTTTATGATTTTGCAATGACAGACATCAATTATGCAAAGCTTCGTTCGCCGGAAAAGGAACTGGCTGACACAAATATTGTATTGATTGATATAGGCGGAATGTCAAATTCAGAGTTATCGGATTTACTCAATATACTCAACCAAAATGAGCCGAGAGTGATTGGCATTGATAAGGAGTTGAGGGATGATGATGATACGGCAGCTAATAATAGTCTGGCTAAAGCTCTGTCGAATGTGAACAGGCTCGTTTTAAGCAACAGGTTAATATATAATGAAGATACCAAGTTATTCGATTCAATATCCGAATCTTCCGGGATTTTTACAAAATATGGAATTTCAGGATTTACGAATCAGATTACGATTGATGACAGAAGCCATGAAACAGTCAGAACATTCAAAATATACACAAAGGTATATGCAGGTGCAGATTCACAACTTGCCCGAAAAGAAACAGGTTCACAGCTTGTCCTGAAGGATTCTATTGTGCATCCTTTTCCGGTTGAAGTTGTTCTCATGTTTGACCCTGAAAAGGTACAAAATCTGTATTCCAGGAATAATGCTGAAGAGATTATTAATTTCAGGGGATACTTTAACAAGTATTTTTTCATAGCCGGTGAACAGGTGCTGAACTATGAATTTAATCCTAATTTGTTTAATGGGAAAATTTTACTGCTCAGTTATTTTGACCCGTTCAATACAAGCCCGTTATTTGGATATAAATACTATAGTCCCTTGGATTCAAATTACACCGGCAAGTCATTTCCCGATATGTATGGAATCGAAATCCATGCAAATGTTATATCAATGATAATAAATGAAAATTATTTTAACATAATCCCGTCTTGGTTAGCTATAGTATTAGCTTTTATATTGTGTTACCTGATGATAGTTGCGTACAAATACATTGACGGGAAATATCAGACCTGGTATGAATTATTAAGTCTTGTAATTTTTGTTATGGTATCTTTGATTTTGTTGGGAGCTAATTATTATTCTTACCATCTTTTGATGTTGGACTTGAACCTTAATTATGCACTATTTGCTATAATATTGGCAAGTCCAATTTATGAAGCTTATACTAAGTCAATCAAACCTCTTTTACTAAGAATTTTTAAAAATAAATCGTAGAGGTATATATGCACAAAATATACGGAATTTTAAAATTTACTGTTATTTTAATTCTATTGATTTATACTACTTCTTCTCAGGCGAATGAATTCAGGATATTAGCTGCAAAGGGACAGGTTCTAATTCAAAAGAATAGTAAAGGAAATTGGGAAAAAATCTATACAGGCGGGCTAATCAATGCTAATGACAAAATTAAGCTTATGCCCGGCTCCTACCTGGGTTTAGTACACAGCAAAGGTAGAACAATCGAGTTGAAGAAGGATGGCATATATTCGGCAATTAAGCTTTCCAAAGAGCTTGCCGGTATGAAATCAACCATGACCGGTCAACTTGCCAATCTAATAGTAAACGAGGTGGGAAGCTCATCCGGTTTTTTATCCAATAAGGATAGTAATAAATCAATGAATCAAACCGGTGCCGTCAATAGAAATATTGACTCAGATTTAATCAAATCAAACTCATTACTGGTTTCTGCCGACAAAATACTTATTCTGTCTCCAATCAAAGAACACTTGCTTAATCAGATAGTCGTTTTCGAATGGAAAAGATTACCATCCGAAAAGGAATATGAATTTTATCTGACAGACCGATTTGACAGACTTGAGTTTTCGAAAACAACTTCAGATTCCTTTCTTTTGGTCGATACAAAACAATTGAAACTTGATAAAGGTATGTATTATTTTTGGAGAGTAGTTGTCAAAAATAAGCCTGAATTTAAATCCGGCGAAGCCTGTTTTATGATTTTAACCGACCCTGAAATATCAGGATTAAACGATACATTGAAGCTTCTTAAAGAAGAATTAGGAAGCGAACAAACCGCTACATCAAAACTTATGTATGCAGTATTTTTTGAGAAATATAATCTTATCAGTGAAGCTAAGGCTTCTTATCTCGATGCTTTAAGAATCGCTCCGGATGTCGAGGTTTATAACACCCTTTATAATAATTTCCTGAGAAGGCATTATCAGTCAGGATATTAATTATTTTGTATGTTTAAATAATTATGGAAATAAGAAAATGAAGAAAATATTATTTTACATTTCTCTATTGCTCATATTATTTGTTTTTACTGCCTCAGCCAAAGATTTTAAATTCTGTGTTCTTGGTAAAAAGGGAACAGTTCAGGTAAAATCTTCAAAATCTAAAAAACTTGAAGATGTCAAGACAGGTGATAAATTGTTCTTGAATGACAATCTTGTTCTGGTAGAAGGTTCATATATCGGTTTGGTTCATTGTAACGGCAAAACGATTGAAATTACCAAACCCGGGAATTACAAAATATCTGCTTTATCGAATACCGCAGAAGGCAAAAAGACTTCGGTTTTACCTAGAATTGCAGATATGATTTTTCATAATGTAAGTAGAAATAACGAGCTGTTGTCTGACAAAGACCAAAAAACCCAGATGAAATCCGGAGGTTATATTGAAAGAGGAATAGGTGAAGTAACATTACCGATTATCTCACCGTTGAAAAACCATTATATCAATAAAAATATTTCACTTTGCTGGAACAGTTACCATGGCAATCCTGATTTTGAGTTCAAGCTTATGAACAGATTTAATAAAGTTTTGTTGACCAAAACATCAACTGATACATGTATCAACTTCGATGCCGAATCTCTTAAACTTGAAAAAGGAACTTATTATTTTTGGACCGTAAATCTTGCAAATGATGATGATTACAAATCGCAGGAGGCATGTTTCAAGCTGTTGACTGACAATGATATTTCATTATTAAATGATACTCTTAAACTGCTTCAGGAGGAGTTGGGTAACGATAATTCTGCACCGTCTGAAATTGTTTATGCCTATTTCTTCGAGCAGTATAATCTTTATGACGAAGCTATAAATGCCTATCGTCAAGCAATTAAATTAGCTCCGGATATATATGATTATGTTGTGTTATATGAAAACTTTTTAACAAGAGCAAAATTTTCCGGAAGGTGAAATAATTTTCTTTGAAAAAAAAAGGGTCAAACATGAGGTTATTATTTATTTTACTTTTTATTGTTTTGTTACTTAACCCTCTTCAGGCACAAAACTATGATTTTTGTGTGCTTGGTAAAGTGGGGACAGCACTTGTTCAATTAAACGGGAACAAGGATTGGACTGAATTGAAAACCGGAGACCAGTTAAAGCGAAATGATATTATTTCAATAAAAGACAATTCCTACCTCGGACTTGTCCACTCTTCCGGTAAAACTATCGAGTTAAGACAATCCAGCCAATATAAAGTATCCAAGCTGGATGATGATTTATCAGAGAGCACAACTTCAATTCTCCCTAATCTTATCGAAGTAATCTTCGGAAAAAAATCCAACATCAAAGATATTTTGGAATCGAGGCGTAATAAAAAAGTTTTTTCAAAAGGTGCTATTGAGAGAAGCATTGAAAACGAACAAATAACCATACTTTCTCCAAAAAAAATCATTCTAATTGCCGATGATGTCGCATTATTATGGAGTAAGTTCACTGCAGAAGGTAAATATGAAATCAAGATAACCGACAGATTCAACAAGCTCATTTTCTCAAGAGCTGTTGATGACACTACTATTTCAATAAATCAGAAAGAGTTGAATTTAGACAGAGACCAGTATTATTTTTGGCGGGTGAATTTATTATCAAATCCTGAAATCAGGTCAGATGAAGGTTGTTTCCTGTTCTTATCCGATAAGAGAATTGCAGAGATTAAGAAAAATATCGAACAAATGAAAAAGGAAATAGGAGGTAAAGAGACTTCGGTATCGAAGATTCTTATGGCATTCTATTACGAAAACAATCTTCTTGTGAATGAAGCAGACAAAGAATTCAGGGAGGCATTAAACATGTCTCCGGATGTTGCCGATTACATTGATTTATACGATGCATTTAAAATGAGAATGAATATTCGGAGGTAGTAAAAATATGAAATTTAAAAATATTATTATGATGATGATTATTTTGTTATCATATTTAAGCTTAAATGCCCAGGAGCCGGAATTTAGAGTTCTTGGAAAAAAAGGAAATGTTAATTATCAGTCAAAAAGCAGTGGCTGGACGGATGTAAAAACCGGAGATAAACTTTTTAAAAATGACAAGGTCAAAGTAAGCGGAAATTCTTACTTGGGCCTTGTTCACTCATCAGGTAAAACTGTTGAAATAAAAAAAGAAGGCACATATAATATTTCAAAATTGGCTAAGGATGTTTCTTCATTCCGAAGTTCAACCACCCAGCGATTTGCTAAATTTGTCGTTGATGAAATAACTTCAGGAGATGATTTGCTCAAACAAAAGAAATATAAAAGGAGCATGGAAAATACCGGTGCAGTCGACAGAGCGACAGGCGGGGATATTAGTTATATGGCAACTTTTTCTTCTTTGTCCGGTACCGACCTTTCGCAATATTCTGCATTAAACGAGGCTATTGACTGCCTGGTTAAAACCGATAAAAATTCCATCAGGATTAAATATCCGAGGACTTCTTATGTAATTAGCAGTGATGTTGACTTTGTCTGGTTTAAGAATAATACTGTCTCAATTTATGAATTTGTAATAGTTGACAGGAATGATAATATATTATATTCAACCAAAACATCGGATACAACACTCCAAATTAATCTTTCCGGGTTAAAACTTTTAAAGGGCATGAATTATTACTGGTTTCTTCGAAGCAATGATTTGAAATCAGACCAGTATTGCATCAATTGGATAAATGATTATGACATGAAGAGGCTCGATGAAGATTTGGAGCCTTTGCTGGACGGAATGGCAAAAGGTAAGGATGCAGTAACCCTGATGCTGCTAGCTTCGATTTATGAAGATGAGAATATAATGAACAAGGCTATTGATGCGTATCAAGAGGCTCTGCGCCTCGAACCTGATGTTGACGGATACAGAACCTTATATGCACGATATCTGAGCCGTATCGGGTTAGATGATGAAGCAATCAGAATATTGAAATGATTTACAATGCTTTTTTACCTATATCTTTTCTGAAATACATGTTTGAGAAATTTATTTTTCTAACGGCATTGTAGGCTTGCTCTAAAGCTGTTTTCAGTGTGGTACTTACACCGGTAACACCAAGAACTCTTCCTCCGTCACTAAGGAGTTTCCCTTCATTTAGTCTTGTACCTGAATGATAAACTATTGCTCCTGTTTTTTCAACTTCTTCGATACCTGTTATTTCAAATCCTTTTTCGTATTCATCGGGATAACCCTCGGAAGCAAGGATAACACAGCAGGCATGTTTGTTTGAAGAGTTTTTAATTGCTGATGTATCAATCTTTCCGCATGCTGCCGAATAAAGCAGTTTGGCAAAGTCTCCTTCGAATATTGACAAAACAGACTGGGTCTCGGGGTCACCGAAACGAACATTGAATTCTACAACTTTTGGTTCTTCGTCATGTATCATCAATCCCGCATACAAACAACCGGTGAAAGGAAATCCTTCTGCTCTCATGCCTTCAATTGCCGGTCTGAGAATTTTCTCATGGACTTTATTCATAACACTTTCTGTAACAATTGGAGCAGGTGAGTAAGCACCCATGCCTCCGGTGTTTTTCCCGAGGTCATCATCCATGGCTCTCTTATGGTCTTGCGATGACGGTAGAGTGATGTAGTCTTTACCATCACAAATTGCAAGTATGGAAGCTTCAACACCCAATAAAAACTCTTCTATAACAACTGTTTTACCGGCATCGGAAAACAATCCATCAAACATGCTGTCAAGTGTTTGCTGTGCTGATTGTATTTCCTGGGCAATGATTACACCTTTGCCTGCGGCGAGTCCGTCTGCTTTGAGGACAAGAGGAAATTTACAGGTATTAAGATATTCATCGGCAGTCTTTTTGTCTTCTTCTGAAAATATTTTATATTTGGCAGTTGGAATGTTGTGCCTTGCCATGAAATCTTTAGCGAAACCTTTTGACGATTCGAGCCTGGCGGCTTGTTTTGAGGGACCGAACACTTTAATTCCATTTTCAATTAATATATCGGTTATACCGTCGGCAAGTGGTTTTTCGGGGCCAACAACAACTAAATTTATATTATTAGATTTACAAAAATCTATAATGAAATTAAAATCAAATTTTTGAATTTCTGCTTTAGGTGCAAACTGCCAAATCCCGGGATTACCCGGATAACTGTATAAGTTGTCCGATGAAGGCGATAGCCTTAAGGCACGTGCTATTGCATGTTCCCTGCCGCCACCGCCTATTAATAAAATATTCATTCGTTTCCTTAATATTAAATAATGGGAAAAACCAAAATTAATGACATTTAAACCTTATTCAAAGATTTAGGCTAACCAAATATTATAATTTAAATGAATTTTACTTTATACTTTGAATATTTTTGTTTAGATTGATAAATTGATTTTAATTATTGGTTTGAAATTTGATTGTGGGATTGTTATTTATTATATGATTATCAGTAATTGATTTTACACTGAATAACATTGAAGTAAGACTATGCCAATGTGGATGAGCTTAATAATAAGACGGATTGGGTGCATATCTTGCTACAATCCCTGAATAGATAAGTAAAGTGTATAGGTTAATACTTTAAAAATAATAAAAAGTGATTGACAGTAGGATGGAGCCTGAGTACAAAGGTATTGTTCCGAAAGGGCCGATGATTGATATTGAAAGGTTTATTTCTGAAAGAAGGAATGCCCAAGATTTTCTTCAGTATTCCGGGGAGATGCACAGAACTTTTTTCGATGATTTACCGATAGGTGCTTACAGAACTACTGAAGACGGGAAGTTTTTAAGCGTGAATAAATCATTAGCTTTACTTCTGGGGTTTGATAACACGGAAGAGATAAAAAATTATAATGCGGGGGATTTTTATTTAAGGTCTGAAGACAGGACAGCACTGATTAAGAAGCAAAAGAAGGTTTATGGTATTGTTAAAGCAGAATATAAAGTAAAGCGTATGGATGGAGATGTAATTTGGGTCAGGGATAATGGAAAAGTAATTTATAAGGATGACGGCAGTGTTGATTACCTGGAAGGTGTCATTGAAGATATCACAAGCCAAAAATTAGCACATGAATCGTTAATCGAAAGCGAAGTTAAGTATAGAAAACTTTTTGAAAATTTATATGATATATATTTCAGTTTAACCATTGACGGAGAATTCACTGAAATGTCTCCGTCAGCCGAACCAATTTTAGGATTCGGAATAGAGGAAATAATTGGTAAATCAATTTTTGATTTTGTAGATAACAGGCAATTCCTGAATGATGCTTTATCTGATTTAAAAAAATCATTCAAAGTACTTAATCGCACCCTCCAGATAAAAAATAAAAAGGGAGAAATAATTCACCTTCTTGTGAATGCTTATTTCTATAATGATTATATTAGAAATAAAAAAAGCATTGCAGGAATTGCAAGAGATATAACAAGACAAAAGCAAAATGAGATTGACTTACTTGAAGCACGTGAATATGCCGAATTGATTAACCGTGTTACTCCAAGTTGTACTTTTACTATTGATAAACTTGGGAATGTTACAAGTTGGAATGAAAGAACTGCCATCATAACAGGTTATCCTGCTTCAGAAATTATTGGGAAGAAATGTACTCTCTGTCTATGGAATAACCATGAGAAGCAATGCGCATTTTTTAATGATAAAATCAAAAAACCGGTTTTTGGCAGAGAAGTGGAAATCAAAACCAAGAGTGGTGAAGTGAGAATAATTGCAGTCAATTTAGATTTACTTCGTAATTCTTTTGGTGAAGTAATCGGAGGCATCGAAAGTTTCGATGATATCACCGACAGGATAAGAACTGAAGAGGCTTTATTCTGGCAGGCAGGTGTTAATCATGCTATTGCTGATTTATCCAAAGCGATTATTTCCTTACCACTGGTTAAAGATACCTCAAAACTAATTCTTGAACATGCGAGAAGACTTACTAATTCTACTTTCGGTTTTATTTCGGTTTTTAATCAAGAAACTTTGAAATTCGAGATTTCGGCAATAATGACAAAGCAGAACAAGGATTATATTCATTGGGATTATTATCCTGATGATGTTGAATTTAATGAGTTCTGGTATTGGACTTATATTAATAAAAATTATATTATGACTTCATCAATTAAATCTGATGAAAGACTTAACTCGATTTATCAATACAATAAAGATATTGAACATTTTATTTCAGTACCTTTGGTATCCAACTCTGAAGTTATAGGTATAATATCAATTGGTACAAAGGAAAAAGGTTATGGGGAAGATGACCTCGAAATTTTAAACCGCATGGCATCTTTGTTTACTGTTGTCCTTCAAAGATTTAAAGCAGAGGAGGACATAAAAGCCGCATTAGCAAAAGAACAAGAGTTGAGTGAATTGAAATCGCGTTTTATTTCTATGATTTCCCATGAGTATAGAACTCCTCTGACAGCTATTGCTTTAACAAAAGATTTGCTTAAGGAGCATTGGGACAGAATTGATTTTCAGACGAGAGCAGAGCAGTTGGATAAAATTCAATACTCGATTGACGTAATGAATTCACTGCTGGATGATATTATTATGTACAGCAAAGTCGAGGTAGGAAGGCAGATTTACAGGCAAAGGAAAATTAATTTAAGCCAGTTTTGCCTCGATATTGTTAATGAAATGCAATATACTGCTAAGTACAAGGTGAAAGTCAATTACAAATTTGAAGGTGATAATAAAATCGTTTATTCCGATGAAAACCTTGTCAGGCAAATTATAAGGAATCTGATTTCAAATGCAATTAAATTTTCTTCTCACGGGTCTGAAGTTGATTTTAATATCGTTTCAAATGATAATCAGATACTTTATACTGTTACCGATTATGGTATTGGAATTCCCGATGATGACAAGGAAAATATATTTGAACCCTTCTTCAGGGGGAAAAATATTGTTACAACATCGGGTACTGGCTTAGGCTTGTCAATTGTCAAGAATGCTGTAAATATTCTCGGGGGCAATGTTTCATTTAATAGTGAAATTGGCAAGGGGACTTCATTCACAGTAGTAATTCCAGGTAAAAAGTAGGGACAGAACATTGTTCTGTCCTTAATTTATTCAGTTTCTATATTGCATTTTATCTATCAGCAGCAGTTTGTCTGATATTTTTTATTCTCTCATAAACAGTAGGATGGGAGTAATTAAGATAAACATAGAAAGGATGTGGTGTCAGGTTTGACAAATTATCCTTTGATAATTTCTTCAGGGCTGATATTAAATCCTCGCTCTTACCCGAGGTTTCTGCGGCAAACTTGTCTGCTTCGTATTCATTTTTTCTCGATAATATATTCATTAGTAAAGATAAAATAGTTTCAATAGGTGTATAAAGCATTCCAAAGAATATTAATCCTGCATAAATTGGCATATCATGCATATAAAATGCTTCGAACAATCCCTTTTTGCTGAGGAAAATCGAAAGTAAATAAAATATAACTCCATTATGAATGAAACCAATTAACATTCCATATAATATGTGTTTCATCTTGAAATGGCCTATTTCATGTGCCAATATAGAAACAATTTCATTCGTCGTATGTTTATTAATCAATGTATCAAACAAGGCTATTCTTTTATATTTTCCGAAACCTGTGAAGAACGCATTGCTTTTGGAGCTGCGCCTCGAACCATCTATTACAAAGATGTTCTTAAGTGAATATTTCACACTCTTTGCATAATCTGTTATTGCTTCTCTCAATTCACCTTCCCCGAGAGGAGTGAATTTATTAAATATGGGCATGAGCCATCTTGGTGCTATGAATTGAATGAGTAAAGAAATTATTGTCAATCCCAGCCAGCCATAAAGCCAAGCATAAGCACCTGTGAATTCCAGAACGTATAATATACCTGCTAATATCGGAATACCAATTACTGTACCTAATGCTAAAGATTTGAGTATATCAAGTATAAATGTCTTGAAAGTGGTTTTGTTGAATCCGAATTTTTCTTCAATCACAAAAGTTGAATAAATTGAAAATGGGAGTGATATGATTGAATTTGCAACTATCAAAACACCTATAAAAATTATACCTTTTATAATGCTGCTGTCTGATACCTGGTTTATAATATTATTGAGATATGGGAATCCACCACAGAACCAGAACAGCAGCATCACAACTAAACTGAAAATGGTTGATACATAACCAAACTTGGTTCTTACCTTTAAATAATTTTGCGATTTTGTATAAGTTTCGCTGTCGAATGTGTCTTTAAATTCTTCCGGTAATTCTGTTTTTAGGTTTTTAATATTAAGGTAATCAGCAACAGCATCAAGTATAAAACTTAATATTATGGTTGATAAAATTATTATTGCATATTTATTCATTCTGTTTCCTGTAAAAAATTTCAGATTTCAATTATTGCATAAGCGTTTTTCTTTGGAACTTATTTTCCTTCATTAATATTAAAATGAATATTAACTTGCATTTTATTATTAATGTAAATTACAAAAGAAAAATTATGAAAAAGGTAGTCGTATTCGGTGCCGGTATGGTAGGTTCGGCAATGGCTCTCGATTTATCCCAAGAGCATCAGGTTACTTGTGTTGATATTAATCAAAATAATCTTCAACCTCTCAAAGAAAAAAATATTAATGTTATATCATCAGATTTTAATGATTCCGAAAAGATTAAAGCGATTGCTTCACAACACGACCTTATAATTGCTGCTGTTCCCGGATTCCTGGGATTTAATTTTTTAAAAGAAATTATCTCAGCAGGAAAAAACATTGTTGATATTTCTTTCTTCCCCGAAGATGCTTTTTTGCTTGATGATTTAGCAAAAAAAAATGATATAACGGCAGTTGTTGACTGTGGTGTTGCTCCCGGAATGAGTAATATCATACTTGGATATCATAACCCAAGAATGAAAGTCGAAAGTTTTGAATGTTATGTTGGTGGTTTGCCTTTTGAAAGAGTTTTGCCATTCCAGTATAAAGCCCCGTTTTCACCTATTGACGTAATCGAAGAATACACACGCCCTGCACGTATTGTTATTGACAGCAAGGAAGTCATCATGGAAGCCCTCTCAGAGCCTGAATATATTGATTTCCCTCATATTGGTACCTTACAAGCTTTCAATACAGATGGTTTAAGGAGCCTGATTAAGACTATGAATATACCAAATATGAAGGAAAAAACTCTCAGGTATCCCGGTCATATTGACAAAATAAAATTCCTGAAAGAATCAGGTTTCTTCAGTGATGATGATGTTGTTGTTAATGCTCAGAAAGTCAAACCTATAGCTCTAACTGCAAAATTACTTTTTGACAAATGGAAACTTGGAAAAGAAGAAGAAGAATTTACAGTGATGAGGATAATAATTAAGGGAGTTGAAAATAATAAACCCAAGACATATCAATACGACCTTTTTGATAAATATGACCCTGTAACAAATACATCCTCGATGGCAAGAACCACCGGCTACACAGCCACAGCAGTAGCCAATTTAATCTTGCAGGGAAAATACGACAGGAAAGGCATCATCCCACCCGAATACATAGGCGAAGACGAAAACTGCTTTAATTCAATCCTTTCCTATCTCACCGAAAGAAATGTAATATATAGATTAAAGAAATCGTGAATTCTGAATGTTGAATAGCTGGAAGCCGGAAGTTGGAAGTCGTTTGAAAAAATGTCATTCTGAACTTGGTTCAGAATCCATATTATCGTCATTTTTAGCAACGCGAAGAATCTTCGAAAATCTTAATTCGTTAATCCTTGTTCTTAAATCCTGATTGTCATTCTGAACTTGGTTCAGAATCCATATTATCGTCATTTTTAGCGAAGCGAAGAATCTTCGAAAATCTTAATTCGTTAATCCTTATTCTTAAATCCTAATTGTCATTCTGAACTTGGTTCAGAATCCATAGTATCGTCATTTTTAGCGAAGCGAAGAATCTTCGAAAATCTTAATTCGTTAATCCTTATTCTTAAATCCTGATTGTCATTCTGAACTTGGTTCAGAATCCATTGTCTGAACAGGATTAAACAGATTACAGGATTATAGGATTTTTTTTCACACAAAAACGCTAAGAATGTCATTCCTGCGAAATTAGGAATCAATAGTGTATTACGAACATAAATTTCCCTTCCTTGAGGAAGGGTTTGGGTAGGTGTATAAATTTAAAACCATTTCAAAACCATTTTCTTTTTATATCAATCCTTCCAGTTTATCTTTGTCCCGCCTGTTCTTTGAAATCGCCTTGTTAGAAGTCCCTCTCCTCTTGTAGAGGGATTTAGGGTGAGGTAATAATTCATTGAAAATTCTAAATTTAAAATTTAAAATTGAGCAGATTGTTTCTCTTTTGGTGCATAAATTTTAATACACACAGCTACATTCAAACTATTAATAAATAAAGAATTAAAACATGATTTTGGGCAATGAAAAAATCATGTCAAACCTGCTCAAAATGCCCAATTCTGCCCAATTTCGGCTCAATATAACCAAAAAACTCTGCGCCTTTGCTGCTCTGCGTGAAAAAAAATCCTGCAATCCATTAATCATATAAATCCTGTTCAGACACATTGCGTTTTTTTACGAGAAAAAAATCCTGTATTCCTTTAATCTCCTTAATCCTTTTCAGACAATGTTGAGATCCTTCGGCAACGCTCAGCATGACAATTCAATTATCAATTTTCAATTATCAATTATCAATTAATTTCCCGTTGATAAAAGTTGCAACCGCTTTTGTTTTTGCAATGTCATTTTCATTACAGACTAGTAAATTATTATTGAGAATAGTTAAATCAGCAGTCATGTCAACCAGATTTTCAGAATATTGAAAATCATTATCAAAAATTTGATGAGGCGCGATGCAATAAGCTTCCAATGCTTCAATTCGGCTTAGTCTTTCTTCAGGATACCAACTATCATTTCTGTCGAAAGGAATTCTTCTGACAAAAGCATCAATTCCTATAAATGGATTATGACTTTCTATCGGAAAATCAGAACCTGCGGCTAATCTTCCTCCACTATTCAAAATGGATTTCCATGGATAAGCATATTTGCAATTATCTCCAAGCCGTTTCTCCGCCATCGGTGCATCGCTGAGACAATGTATCGGTTGAATAGAAGTAATAATATTATCATGTTCCAAATATTTCAAATCTTCAGTTCGAATCGTTTGTGCATGTTCCAGCCGCAGTATTGAATCTTTATTTGTAATACCTTCTTTTATCAATCTTGAATATGTCTTCAACACCATCGAATTTGCTCCATCACCGATAGCATGTGTTGCAATATGAAATCCTTTTTCCAAGCCAATTTTGGCTTTTTGAAATAACTCATCCGGCTCGATTAGTAATAGTCCTTTTGTATCGGAATCATTGTATTTGTCAAACATTGCCGCACCTCTCGAACCGAGAGCTCCATCAGCATAAAATTTCAATCCGCAAATTGAAAAGTTATTGAAAGTTGAGGGTAAATAATCATAATTCTTCCATTCGTCTTTTTGAGATGATAAGTAAGATTTAATTTTTATCGGAAGTTTATTTTCTCTGTCAAGTTCAATAAAAACTTTTACGTTTTCGGGATGCAAATCAGCTTCATGCACTTGAGTCAACCCATGAGATGCAAGATTATGACATGCTTTTAAAATCAGTTCACTTAATTGTTCTTTCTCATACTTTGGAATATTTTTCTTTACCAAATCCATGGCATTGTCAATCAAAACCCCTGTTGGATTGCCGCTTTTATCTTTAATTATCATTCCACCTTTTGGGTCTTGTGTGAATTTGTCCACTCCGGCAAGTTGTAAGGCTTTTGAGTTCACCCATGCTGAATGCCCGTCAACTCTTGAAAGATAAACAGGAATATCGGGATAATAAAAATCAAGAATATTTAAGTCGGGAAATGTTTGAGTTGCCCATAACTCCTCATTCCACCCTCTCCCTGTCAGCCATATACCTCTAAACCCCGGATTCAGTAAAGACCATTCAATACATTCTTCAGCACTTCTGCATTTGCTTAAGTCAAGTTCAGACAGCTTTGAACCAAGTGCCGCAACATGTCCATGGCAATCCACAAATCCGGGATAAGCCCAGGCATTTTTAAATTCTGCGAAAGTATTATCATTAATAATTATGACACTACCCGGAATCCATTCAATTGATTCAATCCTGTTTTTCTTTAATATTATTTTACCCTGAAATGGTTTCATATTTCAATTGCTTTTTTACATAAAAAAAGCCGGTGAAATAAAATACCGGCTTTAACAATAAATTAGTTAATTGACAATGCAAATTTCCTATTCAAGCGGGAAAATACATTCGACCGGGCAAACAGCCTTACATTGCGGCTCATCGAAATGACCAACACATTCAACACATTTATCGGGGTCAATCACAAAATATTCCGGTCCTTCGGTAATAGCTTGAGTGGGGCATTCCGGTTCACATGCGGCGCAGTTAATACACTCATCCGTTATCTTTAATGCCATGAAACTTCCTCCATCCTATTAAATCATTAAACAATTGCAATTATTCATATTTTAAAAATCAAACTTAATTATTTTTTTCCTGTTAAAAAAACATATTTCAAGTTTTATCGAATAGTTGGTACCAGTCTATTGAAGGTGCTAAATGTTTACTGTCCATATGTGTAGCTATTGAAGGCACAGGAATCCATAACTTCCACCTTTTTCCAAAGAGTAATTGATTCCGGTTATGGATCCACCCTTTAACGAATACTTTTGCCATCCGCTTGTCAATAAATAAGTATTTAAAAAAATTCAGGGGATTTAACAGTTTGTAATTAGTCAGACTGAGCCACAGGCTTGTATCATAATTTTTTCTTGTATAAGTTCTGAATGTCTTCTCATTTTCTATCATTATTTTTTTGGTAGTCAGAAATGTCATGCAGGTAGTTGCTCCGGTTCTCCACTTTTTATTTGAAAAGGACTTTACTTCATATTTATTATTATGTATGTGATATTCATAATAATCAGGATGGTTGTATGGAGAAACAAAATGGACATCTTCATTGTTTTTCATAAAATCAATAAGTTCGTAAAAATGGTCTGGTAGATAAAAATAATCATCTTCGGCAAAGTAAATATATTCGGAATCATTCTGTTTGAGCAATAAATCCATTTGTTTTGCAAATGTTTCTGAATTACCAACACCAGGCAGGTTAATAAATTCAATGCCATCATCAGGAATATATTTTTTAAATAAATCAGTATATTCATCGGGACAATTATCAAGAATAATCCAAAATTTAACTTTCATTGTGCCTAATGATTTAATAAATGATTTAAGGCATAATTCGGATAATTTGTATTTGTCATCTGCAAAAACAGGAGGTGTTTTGGAAACTTTAGGATAAATCCTATAAGCTACTGCGAGGTCATACTTTGTTTCAGCCATAGCACAATTAATTATCTATTCCGTAATCATCAAGTTTCCTGTAAAGGGTTCTCTCGCTGATGCCGAGTGCCTGTGCGGCTTGGCGGCGATTACCGTTAAATCTGTCCAAAGCAATAGTAATTAGTTTCTTCTCCATATCCTCCAAACGAATAATATTATCTTCAATCTTAAAATCATCCTTGTCATCCGTATATGAAATTACAGGTTCAGGCATTAAAATTTTATCTTTTAAGTCTTCAAGTTTAGCATTTAATGTTATGAAATATCTTTTCAAATCAGTTATGTCATTTTTTATTTCGAGTAAAGTCCTGAAAATCAGTTCCAGCTCGATATTTCTCGGTTCGGCATACTCCCTTAACGGTATCATTGAAACTTCTGTCGCAAGGGGTTCTCTGCTTCCGGGTGGCAGGGCAGGAGCTATATGCCTTCTCAATACATCAGGAGAAATATATGTTGCCTGTTCGAGTGTAATCAATGTCTCAATAAGATTTCTAAGTTCTCTGACATTTCCAGCCCAGTTCATTCCCTGGAGTATTTTAACTGCATCATCAGAAATACCGTCATATTTCAGGGATAATTTATCCGATACTTTTTGAGCAAAATATTCAACTAATAAAGGAATGTCTTCAATATGTTGACGTAATGAGGGAAGTTCAATCTTAACGGAATTTAAACGGAAGAATAAATCTTGTCTGAAGTTTCCTTCCCTTACTTCATAAGTGAGGTCTCTGTTCGTTGCAGCAATTACCCTGACGTCAACTTTTCTCAATGCTGAAGAACCGAGTCTGGAAAATTCTCCTGACTCGAGAATACGAAGTAGTTTCACCTGCGTTCCAACCGGCATCTCACCGATTTCATCCAGAAAAATAGTTCCTTTGTCTGCTGACTCGAAAAACCCTTTTCTTTGTTCAATAGCTCCTGTAAAAGCACCTTTTTCATGTCCGAAAAGTTCGGACTCAAGTAAAGTTTCAGGTATAGCTCCACAATTAACACTTATAAATGAGGATTTATTTCTGTTGCTTAATCCATGAAGTGCTTTAGCAAAAATCTCTTTGCCTGTTCCTGTCTCACCTGTTATTAATACTGTTAAATCGGTAGGTGCCGCCTGAACTAACTTTTGAATAACTTCAGTCATGAGCCTGGATTTCCCAATGATTCCATACCTCATCTGAAGCATATTATAAATATTTTTATCGCTGCTTATATTATTCATGTTTTCTCGCAGTTACATTTTACAGGTGCTGCTTAATTAAAATTATAAATTACAAAAATAAATTACAACATTTATGGGGTAAAAATATGTGTATGCCCGGCAACTGTTTATGTCCTTTTTTACGTTATTAAATCCAAATTTGCGGGTGAAAATTATAATTGATGATTTTTCAGCCATTCTTCCCAGCCCCCGGAATATAAAAATACACGCTGAAAGCCAAAGCTAAGCATAATGTTAATAACATCATGGCTAAGGTCGCAGGTGCCGCCGTCACAATACACAACATAAGTTTTATCTCTGTCGAGTGAAGCAATTTTTCCAATATGTGCATCCCCCTCCTCATAAGGATATATGTTTATTGCTTTGCCAATGTGAGCTTTGGTGTAATTATCAGGATTTCGTGCATCAATGAAGATAACATCATGCCTGCCAAGTAGTTTAACAACCTGTTGATATGTAATTTGTTTAATCCCATCAATTGCTTTTGTGGATTTTATTGTATCTTTATTAACAATATTATTATCGGTTGTTACTTTTTTTGATGTATCATTTACAACAACAATACTATCTTTGATTTTGACTGAATCAGTGTTTTTTTGTAAGCCGCCGAATAAGACAGAGTCACTCACAAATATGTTCTCTTTACCATTTGGAATCAATGGAAGAGGCTTATCCGAAAAGAAATTATACACGAGTCCAAGCAAACAAGCCAGACAAACTATTATTATTACTTCTTTAAATGTTTTATTCATATATTTTTTTGAATCCTCGGTCCATTTACAAAAATTATCAATTCATTATGTTATACTGACACTCAGGCTTGCCTCTGTATCCTGCATTTTACATTTTACATTTTGCATTTTACATTTTGGATTTTACATTTTACATTTTGGATTTTGGATTTTACATTTTACATTTTTCAATTATCAATTATCAATTATCAATTAATTAAATCCCCTATAATTCTTAATCATATCATAAGCTTTATTTATTTGTTGAGTTTTTTGTTCCGCTAATTGTTTCAACTCAACGCCGAGGCTCGCAACCCTGTCAGGATGATATTCCTTGACCTTCTGCTTATATGCTGATTTTATCTCTTCAATTGTTACACTTGAATTTATGCTTAGAGTAGCGTATGCATCATCTATTGTAAAGACTTTTTTTTCATTATTTTGGGCATCATTATTTTTTGTGTTATAACCCGGTTGTTCTTTACTTGTTTTGTCTTTATTAAGCTCATCTATTATTTTCTTTAATTCCTCATCTGAATCATCAAGGTATGGATGTGTAGCGACAGAACCAAGGTCTGTCTCCACAACATCTTTGATCTCAGATTTTATAAACCGTGATATTCTATTAAAAAGCTGTCCCAATGTATATTGTTTTAAATTAAATATTAAAAAAACCAAGTATTTGCTAACAGAAGACGAAATTGGATAATTTTATTTATATAAGTCTGTACAAGCTATTAAAAAGTTACATCTTCAAACCAATACTGAAGTATCCAAGGAATGGCCCCCATTTAACCCCATTTGGCTCTCTGATAAAATAGAAACTTTTACCTAATGAAAATTTAGCAGGGCCTGCCGGAGTATCAAATGAAACCGAGCCTCCAATACCATGTTTGAAATCTTCAAATTTGATGTCTTCAGTTACTTCCCATACAGCACCGACATCATACCTAATTGAAAGATATGTATCAAAAAATAATTTTACCGGCAATTTCAATCTGTAGCCGAGAGAACCTTTAACAATCTGCCTCCCCCTTTCTTCTTCTTCACGCATACCAAAAAAATTATCCTGGCCGCCGAGGCCGAAAAATTCGGGTAATGGGAGTGTTATATCTGCAAATCCGAAAATTACTTCGGGTCTTATTGTGTGAACACCAAGGGAATAATTTTCGGATATGGATAATAGAGCTTTGGAAAAACTGATTGAATCTTTTGTCGGGAACAAAGAAGTTTCTAATGATAAATCAATTAATCCTCCTTTTGTAGGAAAGTCTGCACGGTTTTCCGAATCGAAAATTGTTCCGATTTTAATTGTATTTAAACTTTTAAATGGTCCGGCAATTGTGTCCTTACTAAAAAATCTTTGTTTTTCTAAGCGAAGCTCGAAAGTCATTGTACCATTCTTTTCTATCTGAGTACCAAACCCGCTTTTTAATCCGAAATTTTCTTCTGTCAATTCTCCTTTTCTTTCTCTTTCAAATCTGCCCGGGGGCAAATTTACTAAATTGAAGTATTTATAAATATCTCTTTTATTATAATAACCCCGAATGTTGAATGTTAGCATCGTTTCAAATATTCTTGGCACCTGGAAACTTATTGTTGAATGATAATTTCTGCTTCCGCCCGTTACTCTGGCATCAATTCTATCACCAAGATTTAACAAATTATCCTGTATTAAGTCTAAGCCAAGCTGTCCGAATCTTTCATTATCAACTCTTCCTGATAATCTTATGGTTTGCGTTCCCAATTCTTTGACAATCACATTCAAGTCAACTCCCCTTTTATCGGATTGTTTATTCAATTCAATCCCGACATCGCTGAATAACCCGCAGGAAATGAGGTTTTCCCATCCGTCAATGACTTTAACAATGTTTAAAGATTTGCCAATTTTTACATTTATATCTCTCAGTATAAGAAAATCACTTGTGCCTACGTTACCGCTAATATTGATTGTATTAAGCATCCCCTTATCGAAGAATAATGTGAGTTTCCCGGTCTTTTCATCAAATATTCCCTTTTCGAGTGAAGATACGGAATAATTCTCTTTTCTTAATTCCATGAGTATAAATTCAACTATTTGGGATTTCGTTTGTTTGTTATAAATCTCATTACCTAATCCTAAATCCTGTGTCAGATTATTCAATCTTATTATTTGATTGTCAGACCACCTGGCTTCGGTTGATATGAGAAAGGGAAATTGAATTGCTTTCAGCCGCAAAACCGTGTTTTTGTCTGAATTAACAATTTCATAATCAATCTGCTTATACTGCTCCGGCGGCAATTTCCATAAATACTCTAATATATTTTTAAAATAAATTCCATTTTTCTGTATATAATCAATCAGTACAATTGAATCCTGCCGGGTGAAACCTGTTAATTCAACATTGCTGAATGAAATCTTAGATTGTAAATCTTCCACCGGTTTAATGTATTTCGTATAATAAATCGAATCTAATTTCCCCTTAATTATTTTTTCTATTTCAGGCATAAGCTTCTTTGTTGAAGTTTCACCAATCGAAATCAGTGAGTCGAGATGAGTGAAATCAGAATTTGAATGTTCCTTGATATCAGGTGTTATTAATATATCTGCATTTTGTGAAGATAGTTTGCTGAAATACATCATTAAAATTGATACAACCTGGTCCGCAAGATTCCACGGCTTGCTTAGTTCTTCGGCAGGAAGTAAGGGTGATATAGTATTGACGGCTATAATTAAATCCGGCTTAAATTCTTTGGCAGCCTCCACCGGTATGTTTGCCATCAAACCGCCGTCAACAAGAATCATCGAATCAATTCTGACAGGGGTATATCTTAGTGGTACAGCCGCACTGGCTCTCATTGCCGTAACTAAATTTCCCGATTTTAGCGATACAGTCCTTCCTTTTACCAAATCGGATGTTATCGAACGGAACGGATATTTCAAATTATCAAAATCTCCGTTACTCTGATAAAGTGCGTTCCAGACTAATTTCTGAAGAAAAGCATTGAATTTTGTTCCAAGAGAAATGGCTTCGGGTACGACAAATTGAAAATTATTAAATCTTAATGTTATTAAGCTCCTGTCCTGTATTACCTTTTGGTCTAAGAAAAGCTCGCTTCTGTCCTGCTCGCTTCCCAAAGAAAGAATATCATCCCAGTCAGTATTGACCATTATTGAATCTAATTCTTCGGGGCTGTATCCAACGGCATATAAACCACCGATTATAGCCCCGATACTGGTTCCTATAATATAATCAGTCGGAATTCCCGATTTTACCAACTCTTTCATTACACCGATTTGTGCAATTCCCCGCGCTCCGCCTCCGCTTAGAACAATAGCGATTTTTGGATGTATATCTGCAAAAGCCGGTATTGTATTTTTGAAAATAACCGAATCCTTATTCGCTGATCCACCTGACATTAATTCAATTGGTTCAAGAATTGTCCCAATTACCAGTAAATATAATAATAGTCTTTTCAATTTATTATTTCAAAATTTTGTTCTTGGTTCTACCTTATCTCAAATCCATCAAACTCACTCGCCGGTTGATTGTATTCAACCTGAATTGATTCAACATGTGCCATCACGGGTCCTCTCTTAAGCTCTTTATGCAGCTGCTCTACAGCCTGTTTGCCACCTTCAACAATTGTATATACTTTACCGTCCCACAAATTTCGCGTATAACCTCTTAATCCGAGAGAGACAGCATTTTGATAAACAAAATATCTGAATCCGACACCCTGCACAAGCCCTGAAACAATGAATTCCGCCCTGATATTTTCTTCCATTCCTATTCTTATTGGTAACAATTAATTAATCAAGTACAATATCCTGTGCAATTTTTATTGCTGTTTCAGGGTTAATCAATAATTCAACTAAATATAATGCAAATTCAAAGGCAGTTCCGGGGCCCCTGCCGGTGATGATGCCATAATCATAAATCACTCTTTGCTCCTGATAAGAATAAGTGATTAACGATTCCATGACAGAGGGATGGCTTGTCAGTTTTTGTCCGGGTTTCAACAAGTTATGCTCTGCAAGTATTAAAGGAGCGGCACATATTGCACCGATTAATCCATTGCGGGAACTGTGTTTTTTTAATATTTCAAGTAAAATTTCATTTTTTAATAAATTAGTAGTGCCTTTCATGCCCCCGGGTAAAATGACAGCATCAAATACTTCATTTATGTCAATGTTGGCAATGAGAATGTCGGGAATCATCTTAACTCCGCGTGAGCATGTAACTATTTCATGTTCTCCGGCTATCTTAACGTTTATGCCGGCCCTTCGCAGTATATCAGCGATAATAACAACTTCCATTTCTTCGCTGCCATGAGCGATTGGCAATAATACATTTTTTGACATAATTTCCCTGAATAAATAATTATAATAGAACAAAAAAAGGAAAAAAATTCCTTATTATAAAGAAATTTATATTAACTCATTAATAAACTAAGCAAAAAGACGATAATAAATATATAAAAAGGTATTTTGTAATTATATTTGCCTTGTATTTCGGACAATTTGTTTTAATTCATAGTTTTAATTCATAAGAAAATATATAATGACAACTGAAGAATATATTGAAAAAGGGGATTTAGCGGCTAAAAACGAAGAAGTTGAAAAAGCACTTGAATTCTACTCAAAAGCTATCGAACAAAACCCGCGTTCATCATTTGCTTTTTTTAAAAGAGGTTCTTTATTGACAAGAGCTCGGATTTTGAATGAAGCTCTTTCGGATTTCGGTAGTTGTATTTTATTGAATAATGAATTTTCCTTTGCATACTTCAAACGGGGTGTTGTCTATCAATTAATGAAACAATTTAAAAAATCCATTGAAGATTTCAATATTGCAATTGAATTGAATAACGAATTTTCACTGGCATTTTTCAAAAGAGGATACTCCTACTTGATTCTTAAGCAATTTGAAAAAGCACATGAGGATTTTAACAAGGCAATCGAATTGAACCCTACATTTCCTCAGGCTTATTTTCAAAGGGGCAATGCTTATTTTGTGAAAAAGGATTATAATGAAGCTATTGCAAATTATACACGTGTAATAAGACTGGATTCGAAGAATATGAAGGCTTTGACATCGAGGGGAATTGCCTATACTAATATAAAGAATAACAAGGATGGCCTTAACGATTTATCGAGAGCATTGCTGATAAATCCTGATTATGTACCTGCTCTGCTTCAGAGAGGATTGATATACAACAAGGTGAGGCATTTCGATTTGGCATTGATGGATTTCAACAGAGTTATTGAGATTAATCCAAATCTTGGAGATGGATACAATAACCGCGCTCTGACCTACTTTTGCATGAAGGATTATGATAAAGCAATTATTGATTATGACAAGGCTGTTATTCTGCGTCCTAACTCTGCTAACGTTTATTGTAACAGGGGGAATGCTTTTTACGGTTTAAGAAAATACAGGGAAGGGATGTTGGATTATGATAAGGCAATTGCACTGAATCATACCCTCGAAGCGGCTCATTTGGGTAAGGGTAATATTTACGCAAGTATTGGCAGGCATAGTGAAGCTATTAAAAATTATTCAAAGGCTATTACGATTAATCCTAAGTTTATTCAGGCTTATATTGGCAGGGGAAACGTGTTTATGAAGATGAAATATTTTCTGAAGGCACTCGAGGATTTTACTCTTGCTATTGAAATAAATCCTGAGCATGCTTTTGCATATTTGTACAGGGGGATAGCATTTAAACAGGAGGATAGGTTTGAACTGGCTGGTAAAGACTTTAATGATTTTCTGAGGCTGCATAGCAGGAGAGACCAGGCAAACGTACAGGTAAGGAAATGGCTGAGGAAGATGGATATGGAACCTATGTATTAAATTTTTTGCATAAGAATATCATTCTTGTTTATCAAATCACCAATTAATATTCATAAAAATTACATCATTATTATTATTTTAATTTGCTCGAATAATTTTTTTTGCTTACATTGAAATTTTAACTTGATTGTGGAATTTAACTTTTAAAGAATATGAAAAATATTAATATCAAATTTTGGTTAGCCTGCATTTCTGTGAATTTGTTTTTTTTTACCTCCCATAACCTTTATTCACAGCCACCTTCAACACCCGTGACACCGATGGCTACAACTGACGGGATTGTTAGCTGCGTAGTAAGGTCGGGTAATACAATATATATTGGCGGTTCTTTTATGATGCTGAAGAATCCTGATAATTCAATCGCTCTGAGAAATAATATAGCGGCTATTGATGCGACGACCGGTTTCGCAACATCATGGAATCCAAATTCTGATGGGGCTGTTCTGACTATGGCTTTGTCGGGCAGTGTCCTTTATGTGGGCGGAGGGTTCACAAGTATAGGTGGGCAATCAAGGAATAATATAGCGGCATTGAAAACAGACACGGATTTTTTTATTGCGAACACATGGAATCCGAATGCGAATGATGTGGTAACAAAGATTATTTTGTCAGGAACGAATATTTATTGTGCGGGGAGTTTTACCAACATAGGTGGAGCAAACCGAGCCGGACTTGGTGCTGTTACGACGATGATGGACGGGAATAATGCAACGGCATGGAATCCGGCTTCGAATGGTACTGTGAATGATATTTTGCTTGCTGGTTCTAAAATGTATGTCGCAGGTTCTTTTTCTACAATCGGTGGACAGAGCAGGAATAATTTAGCAGCAGTGAATACAAGCGATAACAATGCAACGGCGTGGAATCCTAATGCTAATAATACGGTCATGGCTATATCAAACCTGGGTAATACCCTGTATGCGGCAGGAAGTTTTACTACAATAGGGGGACAGACTCGCATAAGAATTGCTGCTTTGGATATGTTAATAAATACCAATAATGCAACATTGTGGAACCCTGATGTGAATGGGACTATTAATGCCCTGAAAGCCTTTGACGGACGTGTATATATTGGGGGTACTTTTTCGATTGTGAATAGTGAGGCGAGGAATTTTATTGCATCAATTGATGTATTATTAAATAAAAATAATTCAACTTCATGGTATCCAATTCTTAATTCCTTTGTAGAGAAAATCAATATTCAGGATTCGATTGTTTATTTAGGGGGAAATTTTTCTACGATAAATGGATTAAGCCGGCCTCATTTTGCTGTGTTTCAGCCGGTGCTTCCTACTCTGACGACTAATTATGTATCAAATATAACAATAAGTAGTGCAGTCAGCGGAGGAAATATCACTGCAGACGGTGGTCCTGCCGTAATCAGACGCGGTGTATGCTGGAGCCTAAATCCTAACCCGACAATTGAAGATGATACAACTATTAGCGGTTTGGGAATCGGCAGTTTTGCAAGCACAATGACAGGACTAAGCATATACAGCAACTATAAAGTTAGGGCTTATGCAACGAGTGCAATAGGCACAGCTTATGGTAATGAAATTTCATTTTATACACTTCCTGCCGTTTATACAGGCACAATATCCTCTAATCAGTTCTGTGCGGGAGATAGCGTAGTTGTCCCTTACGATGCTACCCCGGGTTTTGAGGTTGCTAATTATTTCATTGCTCAGCTATCCGACCACCTCGGAAGTTTTGCAAATCCGGTTGTACTGGATTCCATACATAGCAAGGAATCGGGTGAGATTCATACAATCATTCCCTTAAGCAGCCCCTTTGGGATTTATTACAGATTCAGGGTTATTGCAACACAACCTTCTTCTACTCTCAGGGACAATAGCGTTGATTTACAAATAAACGAATTACCTGATGTTTCACTAAGTTCTTTTCCTGATGTATGTATTGGCATTCCTGTTATGG
Source organism: Bacteroidota bacterium (assembly GCA_021824625.1). Classification (GTDB taxonomy): domain Bacteria; phylum Bacteroidota; class Ignavibacteria; order Kapaibacteriales; family UBA2268; genus XYC2-FULL-35-21. The sequence continues at coordinate 55,273 of JAKAKE010000186.1, forward strand.
ATATGACAGGCGGTACTCCTGTCGGCGGGACATATACCGGGGTTGGTGTTCTAAATAATCAATTTGATGCTTCGGTTGCCGGTGTTGGCTCTCATACAATTACTTATACCTACAGCGATGGATTCGGATGTTTTAATAAGTCTGTTTCGATAATCAAAGTGAATCCATTACCGGTTGTCAGCATACAAATACAGCCTGATATTTGCATTGATGCTCAGCCGATAAACATTACAGGAGGTTCACCATCGGGAGGCACATATTCAGGAAACGGAGTAGCCGGTTCAACTTTTAATCCGAAAACTGCGGGTGTAGGTACTCATACGATTGCTTATACTTATACTGACCCAAACGGATGCACAAATTCTGATTCTGTTGATATTAATGTTAATCCGCTGCCTGTTGTTTCTCTTTCAAATTTCAATGATGTGTGCCTGAATACAGCATCATTCCGGCTCACGGGTGGTACACCCGGCGGGGGAGACTTTACCGGAACAGGAGTGATTAATAATGAATTTGACCCATCCGTTGCCGGAGTCGGTATTCATATAGTTCAATATTCTTTTACAGATAGCAAAGGCTGTGCCGATAGTGCAACAAACACCATTAAGGTAAAACCAATTCCTCCGAAACCCGTTATAACCCAGGTTGACTACCGTACTCTCAGTTCCAGTGCTGAAAATGGCAATCAATGGTATCTTAACGGAATAATACTGCCCGCTGATACCTCAAAATTAATCCACCCCAAAGCTTCAGCCCGTTTTACAGTTCAGGTTAAAGGTGATAACGGATGTTTATCTGATATATCCGATGAATTTGTTTTTCATTCACTCGCTGTTGAAGATTTGAATTTAGCATATAATATTTCTATATATCCCATTCCGGCAGATAATGAATTATTCGTTCGGATTAATTCCGATTTTATTTCACAATTGAATATTTCAATTAACAATTTGCTCGGTGAAAAAATCATATCGAAATTAATATCAGGAATTGATGGTAACAGAATTGAAAAAATTAATACAAACATGCTTTCAGATGGTATTTATATAGTAAATATCACAGTGGGGAATGAATCTTTCATCAGAAAAATCATTATTCAAAGATGATTTTGGAAAACACCGGATGAACAGCCAATATCTTTATATAGTGGAGTAAATGATACACGATAATTATGATTTTAGTCACTTACTTGTTTATAAGTGGATAAATCCACTTGTTTTTTTACCCATAATCAAAACCACTACTTAAAAGTGGCGGCTGTTCGTTAAAAAAAAATTCACTCCATCTCTTTAATCAATTTCAACCCAATCGCCATTGCCCCCTCAAGTGCTGTACCTTTTGGTTGAACTCTTTTGAATATTTTATGTTTCTTTATTTCCTTGTCGAGCATTTTTTCTAGCATTGTGTTGTTTTCGATTATTCCACCCATCAAAGCTACATTAATAACTTTAGATTTGTAATTTTTTCTCAAAGCATGTAAAAGTTCCATCAGATGCAACGATGCTCTTTGCAATATATCAATACACACTTCATCCCCTTTTTCGGCACATTGCATTACGACCGGCGTCAGCATTTGGTATTCAAACGAACGGTCAGCATAAGCTTTGACAATTGTTCTTGGTTGTTTTATATCAATAGTGGGAAATAATCCTGTAAGCTGGTTTGTGAGTTTAGTGGCTTTTCCTCTTCCGTCAATAGCACGTACTACGGCAGTCAAACCTTCCCTGCCAATCCAGGCACCGCTTCCTTCGTCGTCAATCTCGATTCCCCAGCCGCCGCACCTGGCCAGGTTTTCTTTTCCTACTTTACCTAATGATATGGAACCTGTGCCGACAATCATCACAATACCTTCGGTACCTCCGAAAGCACCTTCCAATGCAAGTTCGGCATCGCTTGTAACAAGCAGGTCATTAAGTACTAACTTCTGACTTCTGGCTAATGTTTTGAGCAACTGGGCTGACCTTCGCTTTTCATCCTCGAGCCAGACACCTGCCAAACCTATGATAATTGCGTCCAGTTCGGTGGATTCAATTTCTGCCTGTTCGCATAAATCCTCTATTATATTCAGAAGTCTCTCGCATGATTCTCCTACACCTACCGTTCCGACACGTGTCGTTCCTGCAAATGTCTTACCTGCTATTTTTCCTTCTCTCTGTAAAATACCGCGTGTCCTTGTTCCGCCTCCGTCAATTCCTATTATCGTAAAATCATTCTTAACTGCCATCAAATTTTCCTGTTTTTTTGAAATTTTTACTTTCAACAAATATTGGCAAATTTTATGCCACAACCTTAAAACAATAACGAACTACAAATTATGAATTACAAATTACGAATTAATATTTTGCAATAACCATAACGCGTTTGCACGGGGTTGAAAATAATCAATACCTGCAATTTACCATATAGACACATTGCATTGTGTCGCTACATTATATAATATCATCGTTTTATTTTTATATGACAGAGAATACCCTGCCCCTACATTTTATATTTTGCATTAACCATAATATTCATCAATGAAATCCCTTTCCCTGCCTGCAGATTCAACTTTGTTATCATCTACTGGAAGAACATATATCTCCAAAAGCTTGTTTACATATTCTTTGGGAAGTTTAATTAAAACTTCCTCCGATTCTGTGACTTCTATTGTTCTATACATTTTATTTTCCTCATTTATAATTAAATGCTTTAACATTTCAGATAATTTGATATTTGTCATGCTGTTTTTATCCAAAGCAATATATGCTTGAACAAAAAAAAAGCACGAGCTTTTTCCGAAAAAAATTCGGAATAAAAACTATTTTTGATTTATTTGATTATTTAATTGAAATCTGTTGGTTTATTTAGGCATCTGCCTATGCATGTAACAATGCTGGTGTTTGGAATATTTTTTGGTAGATACAAAGGAAGAATAAGAAGAATTTGCAAATGTAAAATTGCCGGCAATAAAGCCGTTCGCAGGTGCATCCAGCTCCGAAGGAGCATCAGCCGCAGGGAATAGGTAAGGTAACATATTATTACTCCTAGAAAAATTAAGTAAAATAATTTAACAGAAACCATAAACGAACTTTGTTTGGGATTATTTTATTTATTAATTCATGTTGACTTTTAAAAGAATTTATTTATTAAACTATTACCATGTCCATCTTGATTTTAAAAATCGTATGTAAATATTTCCAGATTATCAGTAGGTAAACTTGATAGAGAAAATTTAAAAAAAATTATCCTAATTTAATTTTACTCATTCGTAAAACCTTCTTATTTTTGAATTGTGAAAAAAATCACAATGCAAATAAGAACAAGTTTTTTTATGAAAAGAATAGCTGAAAATACAATCAATAGGCTAATAGTCTATAAGAAGGAACTGGAGAGGCTCCGCAAGGATGATGTCAGGAATGTTTTTTCTCATAAGCTGGCTTTTCTTTCTGGTTTTCCCTCCCATCTCGTCAGGCGCGACCTGATGAATGTCGGCTACAATGGTTCTCCGGCACACGGCTATGATGTAGTTGAACTTGAAAAATGTATTGCAGATTTTCTCTGTACACCGGGATCAGTCCGTGTTATTTTAATCGGTGTCGGTAATCTCGGCAGAGCCATTCTGGATTACTGCCAACAGCAGAATCATAAGATTTCAATGGTAGCGGCTTTCGACAGCGACAAGAATAAAGTCAATAAGGTTTATCATGGAATTTATACTTTTCACATTGACAGCATTAAAAATTTCATCAAAGAAAATGATATTAAAGTTGCAATTATAACCGTTCCGGCATCCGATGCTCAGGAAATTGCCTCGGCTCTTGTTGAATCAGGTGTCCGAGGAATTGTGAATTTTACACCTGCGCGTCTGCAATTAAATGAAGAAGTATATATAGAAAATCTGGATATGATGTTAGGTTTAGAAAAGGTAGTATATTTTGTTGATGGCGGTTAAATGATTAAGGTATGAAGTTAAGAAATAGGTATTCATTATATTCGGACATCCTGAATCATATTGGTATAACAGCCTTGTGATTCAGGATTTTTTTTCTCTTTCCTCATTTGTAAAATGAGGATTGCAGAGTTTAACACAGATCCGCCCGGGCATCCGCTGACAAGCTTACCATTTTTGAATATAATGACAGTGATAAGGTATCATTTAATGACATACATTGATTTGTCTTAATTTTTGAAATCACCGGAATCCGGCTGGGAAAAATTAAGAAATATATCAGATGAACAGTTTTTTTTATTCAAACCTGGGTAGGGGTGGTTTTTTTTTATCATGAAATACCTTTTCGGTTTCTCAATTTTTTTACTGTGGTTTTCATCTAATTTTGGTTTTTATCGGACAACAATGAATTAAAATCATTATTCTGGATTATTTGTTAATATATAAAGTAATATTAAATTACTTTCGTCTAAATAATCGGATGTAATTAAACCATACTTGGAGTTTATGAAGAATTCGTCAAAGAAGTTCATTTTAACAATAGCTTTGTTTGTATTTATTTCTATTCTGTTGTCTGGTCAACCTTCAGTTGTAGGGGTTCAAAATTTTGAACCCCTACCGGAAGTTGAAAGGATTCAAGATATTGAACCCCTACTAGCTGGTGAAAGGGCACAAAATAATGAACCCCTACAACAGGGGACATCTGCTACATTACGTGCAATACCAAATGAAGCTTTCGGTTTCGGTGAAAAACTCGATTACAAAGTCGGATATAAATTTATTACTGCAGGAACAGGATATTTCTGGATTCAACCGAAGCCGGTTATACGTGGGGATAATCATCAATGCTATGACATACGATTCAGGGTGCAATCGCTCGAAAGCCTTCGTTGGGTTTACAAGGTAGATGACAATTATAAAACAGTCCTCGACGTTGACGGCATTTTCCCATGGGAATTTGAACAGCATGTGAGGGAAGGGAATTATAGAAAGGATGCAAAGGCTGTGTTCGACCAAGTTAATAATTTTGCTTATGCAAATGATAAAAAGTACAATGTTCCTCCTTATGCCCATGACATTGTCTCTGCTTTTTACTATGTTCGCACACAAGACTTAAGCTCTATGAAAAAGGGGCATATTTTTTATTTACAAAACTTTTTCGAGGACACAACTTACAACCTTGGTGTTAAGATTATGGGAAGAGAGATAATTGAGGTAGATGCCGGAAAATTTAGATGTATCGTTATTCAGCCTCTTGTCGTGCAGGGCGGCTTATTCAAAAGCGAAGGGAATATTTATATTTGGCTGACTGATGACGAAAGAAAAATTCCGGTTAAGGTAGCAACAAAGATAATTATTGGTTATGTCGGTGCCGAACTTATTAAATACAGCGGCATCCGCGGTCCTATAAATGCAAAAATTGATTAAAAAAATAATATAAAGGATGAATGGTATGAGAAATTTTTTTAAAGTTTTAGCGATTCTAATGATTATAAACATAAGTGTTTTATATTCACAAACTCCCGATAAGGATGAATGTTTCAAACATCTTATTGAAAAATATGGTAAAATGAACTCAGTATCATTTAAATTTACATCCCCGGAATCAAAAAATTTTCAGGGTTCACTTATAGCTATGAAAGGCGGCAAATATGTGATTGATACAAAGGACAGGGTTGTGTATTGCAACGGGGAAACTGTTTGGAATAATTCAATCTCTGACAATAAAGTAATCATCAACAGTTATGATAACACTTATTCCAATCCGATGTCAATCGAGAAATTCTTTTTCAATTTTCTCGAACAATATGCACCAACCGAGCTAACCGAATCAACTTCTTCGTCTGGTACAAAATCTTATGTTCTTCAGTTAACTCCAAAATCCGAAAAATCATTCAACATTGATGATTTAAAAATCTGGATTGACCCTAAAAATTATATTATCAGGTCTATCAAACTGAAAATTGGAGGTAAAATTCAAACCTTGATTATTGATGATTTGGTAATTGACAAAAAATATTCTGATAAAACTTTTGTATTTGTTCCAACAGGTAAAGAACAAGTTATTGATTTCAGGTAAGATTGTTTTAAATAAATCGGAATTTACATTCTGGAATGTTATTTTACTGCTATGTCTTTTTTATATACTAAAGTTAACATCCCATTAAATAAGAAACCAACTGTCAAGTTTACAGAAATCCATGTATTAAAAATCATGGATTTTTTTTTAAATGATCAGACCTGTTTTTTTTTGAGAGATGTTAAGATAGTATATTTGCAGGTTTAAAAAATAATAAAGCAATTTTTTTTATAACGAAAGTTTTAGAGGAGTATTATGCTAAAGTTTTTTTATTTAAATTTCTTAATATGTATCTTTTTTATTCAAACAGCATATTCAAAAACAGACAGTTCCAATAATCCCAAAATATTTATTATGGATAGCATTGTTGTTACTGCCAGCAGGATACCAGCATTATATTCATCAACTCTAAGAATAGTTCATAACATATCAAACAATGAAATAATAAATTCGCCTGTTCAAAGCATTAATTGTTTACTTAAAAATATTCCAAATGTCGATGTAAGGCAAAGGGGACCTTTTGACGTACAATCAGATATTGGAATCAGAGGAGGAACTTTTGACCAAACATTAATTCTGGTTAATGGAATTAAGGTAAACGATGCTCAAACAGGCCACCATAATTTGGACTTACCTCTCTCAATATTTGATATTGAAAAAATTGAGGTACTTGAAGGTTCCGGTTCACGAGTTCTTGGGCCTAATGCTTTTGGTGGTGCTATTAATTTTATAACGAAAGAAGTAAAGGAAAATGAATTGAGCTTAAACATATCCGGAGGTGAGTTTGGTTTTTTCAATTTATCAGGTTCACTTTCTTATAATATTGGCAATTTAAATAACTATTTATCATTAGCAAAAACAGGCTCAAGTGGTTACATTACTGATACCGATTTTCAGAATTGGAATATTTTTTACCAGGGTGGAATTAGCACAGCTGTAGGTAATTTCAATGCTAATATAGGTTACACAAAAAAAGATTTTGGTGCTAATAGTTTTTATACTCCTGCTTTTCCTAATCAATATGAATCAACAAATACTCTCTTTGTTTCAGCTAAATACTCAACCGGGGATAAATTGAAATATACAGTTAATCTTTATTACAGGCAACACAGTGACAAGTTTGAACTTTTTCGAAATTATCCAGAAAGTTGGTACCCGGGCCATAACTATCATTTGACAAATAATATTGGCGGCAGTTCTGATTTTTCACTTGGCTGGCTCGGAGGCAATACCTCCTTTGGTGTGGAATTACATAACGAAAACATTAACAGCAACGTTCTCGGAAATGCAACCGGTGATTCAATTAATGTGCCGGGAGAACCAGGGGCATACTTTACAAAGTATGCATCGAGAGATAATTTAAGCTTATTCTTTGAACACAATGTGAATCTAAAGAACTTTTACCTATCAGGAGGTTTTATGATTAATTGGATAACTGATTACAATTGGGAAACTTACGGTGGTTTTGATGCCGGTTATAAAATCAATGATAAGCTGCACATCATTTCTTCAATCAATCAATCATTTCGAGTACCAACTTTTACTGATTTATACTATAGTGGGCCATCAAATATCGGGAATCCGAAACTAAAACCTGAAGAAGCCGTTACTTATGAAGTTGGAATAAAATATCTCAATGAAAATACAAATTCTTTTTTAACATTATTCCACAGAGATGGGAAAGATATAATTGACTGGATTCGTTCTGCCGATACGCTTCTCTGGCAAAGTATGAATTTAACAAATGTATCGAGTATAGGAACCGAATTTTCATTTTCTTATTATCCAACAGAAAAAATATTAAATATACTGCCTATTAAGTCTGTTATGTTAAGTTATACTTATATCTGGATGTCAAAACAAAGCGGAAATTTTCTTTCAAATTATGTTCTTGACTACCTTAAACATAAACTGACATTTAACCTTCAATATATGCTCTATGATGATTTGGGTGTGAATTGGAAGGTGCTTCTTGAAAGCCGTGAGGGGACATATCTTGATGCAGCTTCGAACACTGAGAAAGATTATCAGCCATTCTTATTACTTGATGCTCAAATATATTATAATTTTAAATCTTTCAGATTTTATGTTGAGGGGACCAACCTTCTGAATACTTTTTATCGTGACCACAGCTATGTACCAACTCCTGGCAGATGGCTCATTTGCGGCTTTTCTCACAACTTAAAATTGGATGACAATGGTAATTAAAATTACTAAGAGAGCCTCACTTCAATTGTTTTTTAATCAATGATGGATAAATCTTTGTCGGTAAATAACATTGACTTGTAAAGAATTTACTAACTATTGACGATTAATTTTATGAATCAATGTCTGAAAAGATTATTTGTATTTTATATATACAATAATTGGTTTTAATTTTGTTTAAAGGAGATAAATATTTATTAAATGTACAAATTTTATTTTTATATTATTTTAACTTGCTTTTTAGGGATTGTATCCTGTTCCTCTGTCAGGACAAATACTTCTGCAAAAAAGGCACCACCCCAAAAATCTTTAACGTTAAAAAAAACTGATACAAAAATTCAGGAACAGATAAAACCGGTAACAAAACCGAAATCCAGATTTACCGATACAACAAAAGTTGTGATTAAACCCAATATAAGAACAACGCACGTTTCAATAAATTCACAGCTCGACACAGCCATTGTTAATTTTGAAAAAGCAAGTGAAGAACAGGATGTTGAAAAACTCGACGAAGCCTGCCTCGAAATTAAATCTTTTGGGGAAACATTTGCCGAAGGGGATTCATTGAAGTTTGAAGCAATGTTTTATAAGAGTGAATGTCTGATATTAAAACAAGATTTCGAAGAAGCCGAAAAGGTATTGTCCGATATTGCAAAAGATAAGTTAGTCCCAAATTCTGTTCTTGAAAAATCCCTTGTAAGACTTGGACAGGTTTATTGTGCATTGGACAGAAAGAAAGATGCTCAATCAATGTTTTCAAAATTCAGGAAAAAATTTCCCGACTCAATATATAAGGAGATTGCAAATTGCGAGGCAATCCGCCAGTAAATTTGATTAAAGAATTTCCCTTCTCAATGGATAATTTTTTCTCAACATATCAAATACATCAGTATTTGTGTTTCTTTCATTCATAATTTCCTTTAAATTCCTTGTGTCTTCATCAATTTCTCTTGATTTTTGCAAAAGGCTGTATAGTTTATCGCAATCAGAAAAGAAAATTGGAGGCAATGGCTTATATTGAGATAAATCCTGATTTATTTCTGTATAATCAGGTTCAAGTCCTGTGAACTCTTTGAAAGAATCAGCCATAATTTTAGCACCCCTGATTTTTCCGTCTCTTGAATAACCCGCAATATGAGGAGTGGCTATGATTGCTTTGTTCAGAAATTCTTTGTTTATTTTTGGTTCATTTGCCCAGACATCAATAGCAATATAAATCAAATCAACTTCATGCCTGGCTAATAGTGCTTTTTCATCAACAACTCCTCCCCGTGAAGTATGAATAAATAATGAACCGGGTTTTATTAATTTAATATTTTGTTCATTGAAAAGATTATGTGTTGGATAAGAACCAACAATTGTAAGCGGCACATGGTTGGTAATAATATCTGACCTAGCGATTAATTCATCCAGCCCGGTGTATTCAACATATTCCGGAAAATCGCAGCCGCTATCCTTCAACGGAGGGTCATTCACAAGTATTTTCATTCCCATATAATTTGAATATCTCGCAACGATTTTACCAATATTGCCAAATCCCACAATTCCAATTGTTTTATTTTCAATTTCGGATTGGATTAAACTTCGCCATTTCAAAATTGAATAAACAACATACTCAGCAACTGAATTGGCATTTGAACCGGGAGCAAAGGTAAAGGTTATATTATTTATTTTCAGATATTCGACATCAACATGGTCTATTCCAGAAGTTGCAGTTCCTATAAATTTAACGGAAGTTCCTTCAATCAAGGTAGAATCAATCTTCGTAGTTGACCTCACAAAAAGTGATGAACAGCTTGATTTTATCAATTCATGTTTCGATAACTCTCTTCCTGAGTAACCGGTTATTTTGCCGCAAGGTCTCAGAGCTTCTGCGAGCAAGGGTATATTTTCATCAACTAAGATAATTTGCTTCATAATATTACTAAACTAATCATAAATTTAATAACAGATTTAACCTCTGTAATAGTAATTACATTGTAACAGAATTTTCAATTTATTATTTTCAATTTTTATTGAATTATTAATGAGCAAAATATCAAATATTTAATTTATAAAATGAATATCTAATTTAATCAGATAATAAATTGGTCGAACACATATAGTTAATTCCTTTTTTACATTGGAAAATTTGCAAAATTCATTGATAATAGCAAAATTGAAAATTATAAATTAAAGTTTTTAGAAATAATAATTTATAAGTGATACAATTTAATAATTAATAATTATTTTGTAAATTAGCTTTGATGTATTTATTTTCAAAAATTATTTAATTTTAACAGAATGGATTACGCCGCAGGCTCAGACCAGGTATTTCGTAAAGTAACGACACTCCGTTTATTGGAGATGAAAAAAGCAGGAATAAAAATCTCCTGTCTGACAGCTTATGATGCTCTTATAGCAAGGATATTGGACGAATCGGGCATAGATTTGATTCTAGTTGGCGATTCTCTTGGAAACGTAGTTCAGGGCAAGGAAACAACATTACCCGTAACTATTGAAGAGACAATCTATCATACAAAGGCAGTCCTTCAGGGAGCCAAAAGACCCTTAGTCGTTGCCGATATGCCTTTCATGAGTTTCCAGGTATCACCTGAAGAAGCATTCCGCAATGCCGGTAAAATTATGAAAGAAACAGGATGTTCGGCATTAAAGCTTGAGGGTGGTAAACTCGTTGTTGATGCTATTGCACGTATGACAGAGGCAGGTATTCCTGCTATGGGCCATCTCGGTTTAACACCTCAGAGTATAAACAGATTTGGGACTTATAAAGCGAGGGGTACTACTAAGGATGAAGCAGACCAAATTCTTAATGATGCAAAATTATTGGAGGAAGCTGGTGTTTTTGCAATTGTCCTTGAAAAAATTCCCTCGGAGCTTGGAAAAAAAATAACAGAATCCCTGGCTATACCAACAATTGGAATAGGTGCAGGCCCCTATTGTGACGGACAGATTCTTGTTTATACCGATATGCTTGGACTGACGATTGATTTCAGTCCCAGATTTGTCCGCCGCTATGCCCGGTTATATGATGGAATCAAAGATGCAACCATAAAATACACAGAAGATGTTAAGAACAAAAATTTTCCCAATGAACAAGAAAGTTATTGATGAGATTAAAAATATATTATATTGGTATAATATTTTCTTTTTTATTCTTTATTAAGTTGGTTGTCGGTTGTGGGACTGAATCCATTGGACCCGATACAAATATAGTATTTCCGGATTCATTAGTCAGCTATATACATAATGTTGAGCCTTTTATGAGGATAAAATGTGCTTATAGCGGTTGTCATTGTGACCCTCCCTATAATTATTCTGCTTCGACAATGACAAATTATTTTTCATTGTTCAGTCCCGATAATCTTGGTTTAGTCATTGCAGATAAGCCCGATAATAGTGTATTAATCCAAATTTTGGATGGGAGACTACCGCACTCATACTATCTGTTTCCACAGGGATATATAACTCCAAACCAAATTAAAGGCATGAGGAAATGGATTGAAGAAGGAGCTAAAAACAATTAATTTTGCTAATAGATAAAGATAAATATTTTTTAAATATATTTAAGTATTATGGAGTTATTATGAAAAAATTGTTAACACTTTTATCTCTTTTTTTTATTGCTTTATTACTTTGGAACTGCACACCCAAAGCCGAGCCCGAAGAAATTACGGGAATGACTGAATATCAAGACCCTGTCGTGAAATTTTCGCTCAAACTTCCGCAAAATTGGATAATTATACCTACAATTGGAAGCAGGGTTACTGCCTTTTCATCAAAAGGCTCCAAAGACAGGTTTCTCCAATATGACGCTGAAGGCAGGGCAGGTGCTAAAATTGACCTTTATGCCAAGAAGCTCGATTCAGGTAAAACATTCGAAGTATTTATGGCTAAAACGAAAAATTTCCAACCACAGATTTATTCCAAGCCTGTGGTCGTGAAATTAGACGGTGTGGATGCCTATAAACAAACTTACTCTTTCGAATTGTCTGATGGTATGTTGGAAGGTGAAGTTTACTATGCTACAAAAGACGGTAAATATGCTACTGCTCTATTTATTGAAGCATTTGGAGGCACACTGCACGGATACCATAAGTATATTGAAGAAATACTTGCGTCGGTAAAGCTGGCTTACGAACCTGAATCGAAAAAAACCGATACTGTCAAAGTCGAAGCAGAACCTCCTTCACAAAATTTAACAACAAGAGGTGGAGATGGTTATACAATTTCTATTCCCGATAACTTTACCTCGACAACAGGTTCTGCAAGGGATGCCTTGAGTTCAAGAAACTATATAGGAGACCGCAGGGCTGATTGCAATATTCAGGTTGATGTTCTTGATGCAACAAAACAACAAGACCTGAAAAAAATTGTTGACGATAGTAAAAATAAAGCAAAGTATGGAAATTCTTCTGCATCAGCAACATCTCTTGGAGGACAGTCAGCTTATGTATTCAGCTACACTCCGGGCAGGAATGTTCAAAGCCGTGTTTTCTTTGTTATAAAAGGCAACAGGCTTTTCCGTATTACTATGAACTGGTTCAAAGGAGAGGAAGCATCCTATTTGCCGATATTTGAAAAGTGTATAAAGAGTTTAAAGTTTCAGTAAATTTTTATTAAATTTAGAGGGTGGCAGATTAGCCTGTAAAAAAGTACAGCTTGCGAAAGCAATGTCTGCTTTGTTAAATATGCGGCAATGACCTTTTAAACATTAGGCAACTGCCACCTGTTATTTTATTACAAATGCAAAACAAAATTTATATTCAAAAATTTCATACAGCAATCGGGGAGATGATTGCAGGTGCTAATGACGACGGTCTTTGCCTGCTTGAATTTACTGACAGGCATGCTTTGCCGAAAGAACTTGAAGATTTGAAATTATTACTTCATACTGAAATAGTAGAAGAGGAGCATGAAATAATTGCTCAAACCAAAATACAGATTGAAGAATATTTCAAAGGAGTGAGAAAAGAATTTTCAATAAAATTAAATACACCGGGCACTGAATTTCAAAAGAAAGTGTGGGCGGTGTTGATAGATATTCCTTATGGAAATACCAGAACATACAAAAACCAGGCTGCCAGACTTGGTAATTCGGCGTCAATACGTGCTGTCGGCAAGGCAAACGGTGATAACCGGATAGCAATCATCATTCCCTGCCACAGGGTAATCGGTGCAAACGGCGATTTAATCGGCTATGGCGGTGGATTGTGGCGGAAACATCATTTACTCGAATTTGAATCTAAGGTTAATAATAACTTATCTCTATTTGATTGTGATAGAAAGTCTGTTTGATTTTGAATTCTGATTGGTATTGTTAAAAATATAAACATTTTCTTATCAATCTCCGATGAACTCAGAGTAACATCAAGGTTTGTCATACTGAGTCTGTCGAAGTATGACTTTAATTTGAGTAAACTTAATTTTTAATGGTTTGAATACCAAATTAGCAATACATTCAAATTCTTTTTTTTATTTCAACTTATATTTTCGTAATTTACATTCCAACTCAAGAACATAAATTTATGGAGGATTTATCATGAAATTTTTCTGCATTATTCTTGTTTTTATTTCAGCATTAAACTTTTCAATTAGTTTATCCCAGGACAAACAAAACAGCGAACGGTTTATGGAAGTCCAGATGTTGATTAACAGTGATTTAGACGACAATTACAAATTGATTAAGGAAAAATCAACTGAATTAACCCCAACTCAAAAAATGTTTATTTATGATGACAAAAAAATATCTGCGGGTTTGCCATTTGTTTTGAATTTACTTGTTGGCTATGGCATTGGTTCCTGGGTACAAGGGCATACGGCAGGAGGATTAATTGGAACAGTCGGTAATATTGGAGGGATGATTTTAATATTTACTGCAGAAAACGAATCTACAGCAATGATAGGCGT
>JAKAKE010000201.1 GCA_021824625.1 Bacteroidota bacterium
CGATCTCTTGAAGTAAGATTTCTCGGCAATTGCAAAACATGTCCATTATCGGTAATGACACTGAGAGCCGGCATCGAAAGATACCTCCTATCCCGTATTCCCGAAATCAGAAGAGTAGAATCAGTGCAGTGAATAGCAATTAATGAATAGTGAATATAAGTTGAAATATTTTTTGAAAATCCACTATCTTCAGATAGTGGAGGTTTTATTTCACTCGATTCTGACTTTAGTCTCTGATATCAAGGGGATAAATCCTTAATTGTGGCGAGTAACCATCCCACAACTTGAAAGTCGTGGCTATTCATTTCGTACACCATGTTTCGTACACCATGTTTCGTACACCATGTCAGGAGTTACTCCTGACATAACCGAATCTCATAATTTTTTTAACTGCCATCTTTATATTAATTTTGTAATTCTATTCCGGGCAGATAGTTCAGCCGGTATAGAACGCCTGCCTTACAAGCAGGAGGTCGGGGGTTCAAATCCCTCTCTGCCCACAATGTAATTACGAATTACGAATTAGGAATTACGAATTAAAAAAATGAAGCAAAACAATTTAATACAAGAGAAGAGTTTTAATTTTGCTTTGAGGATTATTAAACTCAGTAATTACCTAAGAGAAAAGAAAAATGAATTCGTTCTTTCAAAACAACTTTTTAGAAGTGGTACTTCTATTGGAGCAAATGTTGAAGAAGCTATCGGTGCTTTCAGTACTCCTGATTTTATATCCAAAATGACAATTGCTTACAAAGAAGCGAGAGAAACGAATTATTGGATAAGACTCCTTAAGAGTTCAGGAATGCCCACTGAGAAACAAGCTGATTCTCTGCTCTCTGATTGCGAGGAAATTTTGAAAATTATAGGTTCTATCCAAAAAACAGTAAAGGGAAAATTAAATTCGTAATTCGTAATTCGTAATTCGTAATTGAATTTGCAGAAGTGGCGGAACTGGCAGACGCGCTGGACTCAAAATCCAGTGGGCTTCAAAACCCGTGTGGGTTCGACTCCCACCTTCTGTACGACATATATTTAAGTATTTATTAGTAATTTCAACGACTAATGAATACTTTTTTTTTACGGTTTTGACAGAATTTTTGACACTTTTTAAGAAAACGAGAATGAGACTGTGTAGTACTGGTACACTTTGGCAATTTGGATTGTTTTATTTGAAGGGTTACTGTCAGAATAAAACAATTCTAAAACTTAACAATTCATCAATAAAAAAATCAGATCTTCATATTGGATTAACAATCAAATTATAATTTTGTATTTAAAAAAAAAATAATTTGGTAAAGTATGAAAAAAATTATTAACCTGATGGTTTTTGATGACATCAAAGAAAATATAGAACTTATTTCCACCACCCTTAAAGAAGATAAAATCAAATTAATTTTTGTAAACAACTGGGAACAGGCAGAAGAATTAATTCATAAAGTAAAAATTGATCTTATTTTGTTCAATTATGAATTGAATTCATCTAATCAGTCTACATTATATTTTAAATTAAGGAACGAGAATGCATATTCACAAACTCCGATTATTTTCATGTTGTCAAAGTCTGAAGACATTGATAATTTGCTCATACATGAACACCCACAGGATGATTTTATTCAAAAGCCGATTAATGAAAGACTTCTTAAAGCCAAAGTAAGGAGCTATACTTTAAAGCATAAAAAAATTGTTGATGAATATGAAGAACAGATTGAAAAAATTAAAGACAATATTAAGTTTATTATTCCACATGAGTTCCGAACTTCATTAAATTCAATATTAGGTTTATCAAATGTCATCAATCAAATCACTAAGAATGAATCCGGTATTGAGAACACTAATGTTAAAGAAATACAGGATATTTCCTCATCATTATTAAACACAGTTAAATATCTGCAAAGAATTTCTGAGAATTTGATTTTATATACTCAACTTCAACTAATGAAATCTGAAAAAAAAACGAATATCGAAATAAGCAAATCTACTTTAATCAATTCAACAGAGATAATAACTGAAGCAGTTAATACATTGATATCTGAATACGACAGGAGAATTGATTTGGAAATAAATCTTCGCCCTTTATATATTCAAATCAATGGATATTTTTTCTATAAAATTATATATGAATTAATTGATAATGCTTTGAAATTTTCAGAATCCGGCAAAAAAATTAATATTATTACATCAAAGGAAGACAACAAATTTATTTTTCAAATTTCAGATAATGGACGCGGCATGAAGCCAAAAGAAATAAAAAATATAGGTGCTTTTATTCAGTTTAATAGAAATCTTTACGAACAGCAGGGCGTTGGTCTTGGACTGTCATTGGCAAAAATTCTAACCGAGATGAATGATGGAGTATTTTCATTGCACAGTAAAAAGACAGAAGGAACTGAAATAATGATTAGTCTACCATTAATAAATAGGTTTTTATAATCGAATGTTTGAAATAGTCAATACTAAATTTAAGGAGCTACATCTTAAATCAACAGTAGGTGATTTATCATTATTTGATATTGCAGTTGATATTAAAATGAAAGTATCGGAAGCAGAGAACCTTTTTTCAAACAATCCTACACTGCCGGGCTTGATATTAAATGATAATAATTCTTTTATAGGAATGATATCCAGAAAGTTTTATTTTGAAACTTTTGGAAAACCTTACAGGTATGAATTGTTTTCAGGCAGGTCTTTACAATTTCTTTATGACGGCATCAGTAACCATCAGTGGATGAAAATAGCTTCTACTATGGAAATTGTTGAAGCAGTTCAAAAAGCATTGACAAGGCCAAAGGAACATGTAGATGACCCGATTCTTGTAACATTTGAAAACGGCTCAATAAAAATTCTCGATATTTACCAACTAATATTAGCAAATTCACAAATAAACCTATTAGCAATGAAAGCATTGAAAGAAGCAAATGAATTGAAAACCGAAATGCTGAGCATTGCGGCTCATGACCTAAAAAATCCCCTGAACTCAGCTATTGGTTTGACTAAGATTATTAAAGCGGAAGTCGGGAATTTCAGCAGTGATACAAAAGAAATGCTCGAACTTATTGAGTTGAGTCTCAGCAATATGTTGTCATTAATTATTGAACTGCTCAATTCATCAGTAATTGAAGCCGGCAAATATCAGTTGAAATTACAATATATTGACCTTGCT
>JAKAKE010000140.1 GCA_021824625.1 Bacteroidota bacterium
TTATTATTGACTTTGGATTATCCACCATTCTTTTACCGATTATATTCAGCACGTTTCGATGGTAAATTACCGAATTTGGCTCTAGCTCTGTTTCAGAGAAAGAATTATTTTGTGAAAGGAGAAAATATCTTTCCGGAATTTTACTTGTGTTATGTTCAAAGAAAACATAAGGCAGAACGGGATAAATATCACGCCGAAGCTGAACTGTTGCATTAAACACGGTTACAGGAGCAAGCCTCTTACCTGCGGAATCAGTTTCAAACAAACCGATATTTGCAATTAGATTTGAATCGCCTATTTTTGGTAAATACAAAGTATCAGTCCTGGAAATCTCTTCAAGGTAAACCAATGTATCTTTATTTTCAATTTCTCTTTGAGTTATAACAGGCTCTCCCGGAGAAAGATATTTCGATGAATATTTGTTAGATTCAATTATAATTGTATCAATTAAATAATTTTTCCTCTTGATTTCGATGGCCCTTTCGGGTGAGTATTTGAGCGAGATTCCGGCATAAAATGAGTTTATTTTCCATTTGTTATTTGATGTCCAGTTACTTTCACCGATTACAGGTGTGATTCCATAGTTGAAAAACACTTCTGGTGCAAGAAGCAATGAACCTGATTTGTTTAGAAGAAATTCATAACTCAATCCGGCAATTGCCGAGACATCAAAGGAATTGACACTGAAAAACTTTCCGCTAACATTTAATTCTTTACCGTTATTTTCAATAAAAACCATATTTGATGGCGCTACTATTTTATCATATTGCTCAAAACTACTTTCAATGTAAATGCCTGCATTCGCACCGAGATGAAAAAATAGCCTTCCAACTGTCTTCAAATTTAACATTGGAGAAAATGAAAAAGTCGAAAGCTTAGCTTTAAATTCTCTGTCAATTTTCGCATAAAATTGAGATTGTCCATTTATTACAAGAGTATCAAATCTTAAATCAAATCTCCCGCTTTTATCATAGTAATTTGCTCTGACTCCCAGCAGAAGCCAATTTGTAAGCGGCATTTCGAATAGAAGCCCGAATCCGTAACCGTAACCTGTGCCGTTATTAAGACCTGCACAGCAATTTTTTATGTTCGGGAGTGAATTTATTTCGGAATTATGCCAGTTGTATCCATATTGACCAAATAAGCCATATCTTGGATTCAACTTGTTTGGGTCTTTGATAATTTGGCTCGACAGAACTGAACAAAATATTGTCATAATAAAGACAATGGCTGTCAATTTAATTATAATATTTTTTAACCTGCAGCAGGTTCTCATGCTACACCTATTATATTTCAATTATTTATATAAATGTTAATAGATAAAGCAAAAATTTTGCCAAGTATTTAATTCATCAAGATTATAACCCTTTTTAATAAAATATTATTATTTTTATATCGTTAGCAAGAACAGTTAATAATTAAAGGAAAGAAGATGAACCAAACGCATACATTCTAAGAGTCAGAAATTGTTGAAATTGTTCAGGCATATCACACAATCCAAAAATTTCTGGAAAAATTTGTACCGTTAGAGCAAATATATACTTCAGATTTTATTGGTTCGATAAATGAAGCAATACAGGATGTTAAAAATAAGAATTATGTTGAAGTAAATAATTCCCCAAATTCCTTTTGAATAGCCACTATCTTCAGATAGTGGGATTTTCAATCCACAACATTCCGACTTAAGTCACTTACATATTCTGGGATAAATCCAAGTCTGTTGCAATATAATTACTACTATTTAAAAATAGTGGCTATTCATTCTCAAATACAATTATAATCAATTATCTTCCAACATTAATCATTCTGAAATACACCTTGTCAGCTTCTTCTATTGTCATAATATAAACTCCTGAAGAAAGTCTGCTGATGTTAAGTGATAATACAACAGAAGAACTTGAAATTGAATTAAGAATATGTCCATTCAAATCGAATATACTTATTTTTCGTTCAGCAGATATAGGCGATTTCAGAATCAATTCATTAGCATTTACATTCAATACAAATGAGTCAGGTAAATCCTTCGGGTCATTAACTCCTGAATATTGTTCTTCAGGAAACAGATAGGCACCCTTTTCAATTCCGGAAATTTGTATGACAATTTCATCTCCGTTGATTGTATGCGGAAGATAACCCGGCCAGCATCCGCCTTGTCCCTGAGAACCGAGGTCTTCGATAGGATATTCATTCCCGCAGTTATTACAGTGCATAACATCTCCTTTTTGCGAGTATCCCTTATCTGCCTTGTAGCAAACTTCACAGGCATTGAAAGCTGTCTTGATGTTGCCGCTGCCATCCTGAACGATAAAGTATTCAATTTCCTTTTTTGTTGTTGCATTGATTATATATGTATAGGAATAATATTTTGCAGTCGTTGATATCTCGGAAACCGGATGTCTTCTATCCTGTGCCTGTGCGTTGGGGCCGGCACTAAAAATATATAATAAGAACAGTAATAATAAATTAGTTTCCGACAAAAGAATAGCATTTATTCTAGTAAAAATTGTTTTCATAAAAACTCCACTAAATTTTTTAAAAAATACAAAAATACAAATTCATTTTTCATCTTACGTTTAAAAAATACGTTTAGCAGATAGGTAAATATAAGGAAATATTGCATAACATATTACAATTGAATATACAAAATAATTTAGGGGGAATTAGAATAGGCTGTAAGCTATTAGGCTTAGTAGGAAGCTGCCCCCTTTGTGATAATTTATAAAATCAGGATTTTCCAAGACATGATTACCGTAATTCATAATTTGTAATTGATTATATAATCCCTACGGGATATATTTGGGTAGGGCGATTCTTCTGTTACAGAAATATAATCGCTTTGCGATAGAAATGTTATATTAATTTATTAACTCATGTTTTGCAACATAAGGGTATTTGTAAAAGAATAAAATTTTCAATTTTCAATTTTCAATTTTCAATTTTCAATTTTCAATTTTCAATTTTCAATTTTCAATTTTCAATTTTCAATTTTTGAATTTTTAATGAATAAATTTTCCAAAACATTTAATTAATTCATAATTTTTGTTTCATCAGGAAATAAATTGGTAAAAAGTCGTAAAGTTCATTTCTATTTTAACATTGAAAATTGATAGATTGATTGAAAATTGGAAATTTATTATTGTTGAAAATAGAAATAATAATTACTGCGTAAAATGAGTTAGTAATTAGTCGTTATTAATTAATAATTCCTTTTAATATAATCCTCGACAAGCAATAAATTCCTTACAGACCGGGCTTTATCGGATTGGTTAGTTCTGTCATAAGCTGATATTAATAGGCTGCAAATTCTTTTCATTAATACATATCTTTGGTTTGTATCTCCTATTTGATACCAGCTTCTTTGTTCATATATTCTTTGGAGGCGGCTAATCACAATTTGTGGGAATCTGAGTGAATCATTTTCGGCTCTTCTGATGATTACATTCAGGTTTCTCAGCACCCTGCGGTTGATTCTTCCGTTATTGTTTTTTCCCCCATCATCTATTTCGAGATTCTTTGCGGTTCTCATAATCAATTTGTAAAGAGAATCACGGGATGCTCTGCTAAGGAAATCAAAGTTGTGGAATTCATATTTCATTTTCGGTTTAAGGTAATGTGAAATATCAGCTTCAGACCTTGGGAAACCAGACTTATTAAGTTTATCAATAATATTATTAATAATACCATAAGATAGGTCAGTATCAACAAGGAGTAAACCCGCTCTTATTGCAAGGTCACCCGGCAAGTTGGTAATGGTTCTGTATTTACTTAAAATCATTTGTCGTATAAATTCACCCTGATTGAAGGAACGCTGATAATCACCCAAGCCGAATGCCTGGCGGGAACGAAGAAGTCTCAAAGTTTGGGCAGAATTACCTCTGAAACCGAGTAAGTCGAGAAGACCAATAGCCTGTGAAAATCCAAATTCCACGTAATAGTCAACTTTAGGGATATTGCATATTTTTGCAATCTCTTTCAGGTAGCGTTCCCTGCCTTTGCCCGCCCTGAGGTTAGCGAGGTAATTCAAACCGGATGTGTCGGCAAATCCTGCTTTGACAAACGTTCCCCTTGGAATTGAAATAATTTCAATTCTACATGAGTCTAAAAATATTCTCAATAAATGGTTTGCGTCTGCATGATTGCATCCGCTTCCCATTCTTGTATCGAGTCCTGTAACGGCGATATTGATAATATTAAAGGAAGTATCCTTTCTTCCGTCTTCCATTGCAGAAAAAAGCTTGTCCAATTCCTTGAATGAAAGACTGTCCATCAAGGGTTTTGCTTTGGTTACAAGCGATTTTTTCTTAGTCGAAGAATCATTATCGGAAATAATGAATTTATTAATAGTAATACCCAGCCCTGCAACGAATATAATTGAGAGTAAAAAAGCTATTAATATTTTTTTTATTGGAATCATATTAGATTATTCAAATAAATATTAATTCATGCCAAACGATTTTATATGTTATAACTCCTCATACCTGCTTAATCACAACAGTCAGAAATTATTAAGGCAATTATTATTCCAATTAGGAAAGAATTATTAAGAAGAAATAAAAAAAGGATGCCTGGTGTACTATGAAGGTTCGTTAGGATTTATATAAAAATTTTAACCGGGCATCCTTCAGATAAATATATCAGCACAAAAAAGTGCAATAATCACGATACAAAATAATGGAAAATAAATCTAAAAAAATATAGCAGAAATAACGATTTTATTGTAGAATTTTAAGGTTTCAGAATGTAGTATTTTTACTACATTATAATAGAATATTTTCTCAAAAAAACTACTCTACAAGCCTGTTTTTGAGTGCATAGTGAGTGATTTCGGCATTATTTTTCAGGTTCAGCTTTTCGAGAATTCTGATTCTGTAAGTGCTGATTGTATTTATGCTGAGAGAAAGCTCTTTTGCAATATCGGAAATGGTTCTGCCGGATGCAATCATGCACATAACCTGGAACTCACGGTCTGATAATGTATCGTGAATAGGAGTTTCACCGCTTGCGTCAAGATTAGAGGCTAATATTTCAGCTAAGCCGGGCGAAATATATTTTCTGCCCTGTGAAACTTTATGAATAGCATCAAGCATTTCTTCAGGTTCGCTCTCCTTATTCAGGTAACCCGCGGCGCCGGCTTTGAGAATTCTGACAGCATATTGTTCCTCTGGAAAAACTGTAAAAACAAGAACGGGTAGTTCGGGTTTTAGGTTTTTCAATTCCTTTAATGTATCCAAGCCGTCCTTGCCGGGCATTGATATATCGAGAATAACGACATCATAACTGTTATGCCTTACCTTATCGAGAAGTTCATTACCTGAACTTGCTTCGTCAACGACCTGGAGGTCGTGAGTTTCATCGAATATTTGTTTCAAGCCTCTGCGGACAACCGAATGGTCATCGGCAATGATAATTCTAATCATTCATATCCTCCATCTTTTTAGCAGGTATTTTCAATGTAACGGTTGTTCCAAGTCCTTCTTCACCGTTGATATCAACTGTGCCTCCCAAAAAGCTTGCTCTTTCTTTTATACTAATTAAACCCATTGATTTATGATTTTCCAATTGTTCCTTTGGGATACCCATCCCATTATCACTGACTTTTAAGACGACTTCGTTTTCATTTTGGTATAAATTGACATCAACTCTTGTTGCTTTGGCATGGCGGGCAATGTTTGTCAAAGCTTCCTGGAAAATCCTGAACATTGCCGTTGAACTGGTGTCATCAAATACAAAGTCAACATGCTCCAAAGCAAGTTTGCACCTGATAGCGGTTCTTTTCTGAAATTCATTAGCCTGCCATTCAATTGCAGCGGCAAGTCCGAAATGGTCGAGAATAGACGGCCTCAACTGAGTTGAAATCGAACGTACTTTCTTAATTGTGGTTTCAATCAATTCCGACATTTCCTTGCTTTTCTTACCAAGGTTAGGGTCTTTTACATCCATTTTTTTTACAAGCCAAGCAAGGTCAAGCTTTAAAGCTGTCAAAGCGTAGCCAAGCTCATCATGTATTTCAAAGGCAATCCTTTTCTTTTCATCTTCCCTTGCTGTCTGAAGGTGGATTGCCAGATTTCTAAGTTGCTCACGAGAATTTCTAAGCTCATTTTCATAATGTTTACGGGCGCTAATATCACGTACAATAGCTATCATACCCGAAAAGTTCATCCTGTCGTCCTTTAGTGGAGATACAGACACTTCAACAGGTATAGCGGCACCGGTTTTTGAATAAATATCAAACTCACCGGCTATGATATTATCTTCTTCCCTGATTCTTCTGAGCATCTCGATTGCCCTCGCCCTATTCTCGTTATCAGGCAAAAATTTTGGCAGAGTTTCACCTATCATTTCTACTCGGTAAAATCCAAAGATTTGAGTGAATGCCATATTGACTTCGACAATCTGCCCTGCTGAGTCAGTAACGATAATTCCATCAGGAGCGGTTGTAACAAGAGTCCTGAATTTTTCTTCGCTTTCTTTGATTGCTTCTTCAGACATTTTTGATTCGGTTATGTCTCTTTCGATTGCCGATACACCAATGTTCATGCCGGTAGCATCGACGAAAGGACATATAGAAATCGAAACATAAATCATATTTCCGTCTCTTGTGATTCGCTCGGATTCAAGCCTTTCGACGGATTGCTTGCGAATTACCTTATCAATTGTTCTCATCATTTCATTGCGGTAATCGAGAGGGACAAGAACTGAAATTGATTTTCCTACAATCTCTCCTGCTTTATATCCGTAAGTTTTTTCGGCACCGTTATTCCATGTGAGTATTGTTCCGTTAAATGTTATACCATAAATAGCAAAATCTGTTGATTCGATAATCGAAGCCAGCAGGTTATAAGTATGTTCAATTCTCATTCTTTCGCTGACGTCGCGTGCTATAGCGATCGCCCCGAATATTTTCCCGTCATTCCCACTTAACGGAACTGCAATGCCTTCCCAGTAACTTTCTCCTTCTACACCATACATGGCAGGCAGATATTTAATTCCTTTCTCAATCTTCCCCGACTCCATAGCCCAGGCACAGTAATTGTCCATGAAGGACTCGCTAACTATTGAAAATGCAGCATCAAAGCTCAATCCGATAGCTTCTGAATTTTTGCTCAAAGCCTCTTTATTTGCCCACAAAATGTGGTTATTTGTATCTACCTGCACAATCATATCAGGCACACCGTCAAGAACAGCAGCTAATTGTGCGCGGCTTCTCTGCATCCTGCTGTCAGCGGCTTTTCTTTCTATTATTTCTTGTTTGGTTTCCCGCCATCTGCGAAAAGAAAAAACAACGAGTGAAATTGAAAGAACAACTAATAGTATGAAGGTTGCCGTGAGTTGGTAATCACTAAGTTGTTTGAGGTTTTGCCCCAGAAGTTGAAAATCTTCGAGAATATAAATCAGCAACAGAGCAACTATAGCAATAAGTATAATAATACCCATATCACTGAGGCTCTTATTATTTTTCCATGCATCCGCTCTTATTTTGAATTTATTTTTCATTCTATCATTCATCCGAAACAATTTACTAAAATTTTAAATATTTGAATAATTAAATATCAGTAAAAGGAAATTGGTTTTCCAGTAAAAAATCATTTTAATTCCTGTTTTTTCTACTTCAGCTCCCTGTAAGTATGGGGATAGTTGATTGAATCATATTCAAAGAATTAAAGTAGAATCAACCCATTTTTATTATCAGTCATTTTATTGTTAATTTTGTTTCTTTTTTAGCAATAAATATAAACAATAACCATTAACAAAATTCAGATTAGGTGAACAAATGAAGATTAGAAAGGAAGATGCCCTCGAATACCACAGTTCAGGCAGGAAGGGTAAAATCGAAGTTGTAATTACCAAACCTTGTATTACGCAAAGAGACTTATCATTGGCTTATACACCCGGAGTTGCAGAGCCGTGCCGTGAAATTGAGAATGATATTAGTATGGTTTATGAGTACACAGCAAAAGGCAATCTTGTCGGTGTTATTTCAAATGGAACAGCAGTATTGGGACTCGGAGATATAGGACCCGAAGCGGGGAAACCCGTGATGGAAGGAAAGGGTGTGCTGTTCAAGGCATTTGCCGATATTGATGTTTTTGATATTGAGTTGAATTCAAAAAATATTGATGAGGTGATTAGGGTTTGCCAGGTTCTCGAACCTACATTCGGCGGAATAAATCTCGAAGATATAAAAGGTCCCGAATGTTTCTATATTGAAGAAGCATTGAAAAAAACAATGAAAATTCCGGTTTTCCACGATGACCAGCATGGGACTGCGATTATCAGCGGTGCTGCATTACTTAATGCCGTAGAGTTGACCGGTAAAAAAATGAGCGAAGTAAAGGTTGTATATAACGGTGCCGGTGCCTCCGGCATTGCCTGCTCAAAATTCCATATCAGCCTTGGATTAAAAAAAGAAAATGTTTTATTGTGCGACTCTACCGGCGTTATTTATAAGGGCAGAACCAAAGGAATGAATGAATTTAAGGAAGAATTTGCCGTTGAAACTGACAGAAGAACACTTGAAGATGCACTGGCTGGGGCTGATGTTTTCGTAGGCCTGTCAAAAGGTAATTGCGTAACAAAGGAAATGGTAAAAAAAATGGCAAAAAATCCCATTATATTTGCTATGGCTAATCCCGACCCGGAAATTACTTATGAAGATGCAACAGAAGCAAGAAAAGATGTTATTATGGCAACCGGACGGTCAGACTATCCTAACCAGGTAAATAATGTTCTTGGATTTCCTTTTATTTTCAGGGGTGCCCTCGACGTCCGTGCAACTGCAATCAATGAAGAAATGAAAAAAGCCGCATCTTATGCTCTCTCAAAACTTGCAAGGGAAGAAGTTCCGGATATTGTTAAAAGAGCTTACGGCGGCAAAGAAATGTCCTTTGGCAGGGAATATATTATTCCGAAACCATTTGACCCGCGAGTGCTGACATGGGTTGCGCCTGCGGTAGCTAAAGCCGCTATGGACACAGGGGTCGCTTTAAAACCAATTGAAAACTTCGACGAGTACAGGCGGCAGCTCGATATACGCATGGGCAGGGCAGAAAGAATTATGACCCCGATATATAGCAAAGCCCGCACCAAAAAGAAAAGAATTGTTTTTCCGGAAGGAGAAGAGGCAAGAATTATAAAAGCTGCCCAGCTCAGCATTGATGAGGCTATTGCCACACCGATACTACTCGGAAATGATGAAAGAATACTTGCTGTAGCAAAAGAAAACGGGTATGACGTTGACGGTATCGAGATTATTAATCCTAAGTCATTCGATAAGCTCGATGCTTATATTGATGAATATCACAAACTGCGGCACAGAAAAGGGATCACCAAAAACGAAGCTACAAAGAGGCTCCTGACCAACAAGAATTATTTCGGTGCAATGATGGTTCATACGGGCGATGCAGACGGAATGATATCCGGCTTAACATCTCACTATCCTGAAACAATTAAACCTGCTCTTGAAATAATAGGCAGGGACTCAAGATACAATGTGGTTTCAGGATTATATATTCTGTCAACCAAGAAGAACACATTTTTCCTTGCCGATACAACCGTAAACATTGAGCCTGACGCCGAAGCCTTAGCCGACATTACAATACAGGCCGCTTCATTTGTTAAACATTTTGACATTATCCCGAAAGTTGCTTTGCTTTCCTACAGCAACTTTGGTTCTGAGCGGGGTCCGATACCAACTAAAATGATAAACGCTCTAAAGCTTATCAGAGAGCGCCAGCCGGATTTTATTGTTGACGGTGAAATGCAGGCTGACACAGCCGTTGTGCCGGAAATCATCAATGAAGATTATCCGTTCAGCATTTTGAAGGATGGAGCTAATGTACTGATATTCCCGGACTTGACATCGGGCAACATAGCATACAAGCTCCTTATGAGAATCGGCGGGGCAAATGCAATAGGGCCAATTCTAAGGGGATTGAGCAAATCGGTGCATGTACTTCAGAGAGGATGCGAAGTAAAAGAGATTCTCGACATGGTTGCTATTGCTGTTGTTGATGCCCAGCACAAGAGCGGAAAGTAATTCTGAATTATGAATTATGAATTATGAATTAATTTGACGGGAATTTATTAAAATAGCCCCGAGCATAGCTTGGGGTTTTTTATTCAGGTTTTACTCACTATTTCTTTCAAAAAGTTTTCGTAATCGAGGCAGTTCACTATATCTTTGGCTTCCAGCCAGCCTTTGCGGGCGACTTTTACTCCGATAAATACATCATCAAGTGTACTTGTTTTATGTGAATCTGGATTGATTGCGATTTTGATACCTTTTGCTTTTGCATATATCACATTCTCCCAGGATAGGTCAAGTCTGTATGGATTGGAATTAATTTCTATAATTTTCCCATAATCTGCGGCGGCATCAATTATTTCTTTTATGTCAACTTCGTAGGGTAGTCTTGATGTCAAAAGCCTTCCTGTCGGATGTCCGAGAATTGTCGTGAATGGACTTGCGAGAGCGGCAATAATTCTTTTTGTCATCTGCGATTTTGACATACTGAAAGAAGAATGTACTGATGCAACAACTACATCGAATTTATCGAGAACTTCTTCGGGATAATCGAGACTGCCGTCTGCGAGGATATCAGATTCGATTCCTTTCAGAAATTTTATGCCGTGATTATCACTATTCAATTTGTCAATTTCTTCGTGCTGTTGTTGAACTCTTTCTATTGAAAGCCCATTAGTGTAGCCTGCACTTCGGCTGTGGTCGCAAATTGCAATATAAGAAAAGCCAAGTTCTTTCGCTTTGAGTGCCATCTCGAGAATTGTGTTTTTCCCGTCGCTCCATGTGGAATGTACGTGAAGCATACCCTTGAGGTCAGCGTTTTCAATTAGTTTTGGAATGGTAAATTGTTTTGCTTTTTCAAGTGCCATACCGCTTTCCCTGAGTTCGGGCGGGACATATTGTATAGCAAGAGCAGTATATAATTCTTTTTCTGAAGAAAATGGAAAATCTGATTTGATATTTTTTTCTTTGAGCAGTTCATTAAATGCCGATATATATTCTTCAGAACCTGTTGATTGATGAAGTCTGAATATATATTCGTCCGTCTTAACAAAATCAATTGTTACAGGAACATTTTCATTTGTTGATAGTTTTAATTGACTGCCGGTTTGTTCAGCACCCAATATTGATTTGAATTGAACACAGACAGTTTCAGGATTATTGGCAGAAGTGATAATTTGTAATTCAGAAATTGTCTCGGCGAATCGTCTGTATGAGCCGCTGATTTCTGCATCAACAATCTGTGAGTCTAATTTTAATTTAGTTAACAAATTCTCAGCATATTCAATAACTGTATTTTGCAGAAAAAGTCCTTTTGATGCTTTTTTATGTGCAATACTGTTCAGAATGATTTCGATTGTTTTATCAGTGAATCCTTTAAGTTTCGTCAGAGTGCCGTTCAGACATGCTTCTTCAAGTTCATTTATAGATTTAATACCAAGTTGTTCGTAAACAAGTTTGGTTTTTTTTGGACCTATGCTATTAATTTTCGTGATGTCAATCAGAGTCTCAGGAACTTCTATAATAAGTTTTTCATAATAAGAGATTTTTCCTGTCTGAATATATTCTGTCAGCTTTTTAACTAATGCGTCTCCAAAACCTTTTATATTGCCGAGTGTGCCATCCTTTACTTCTTTTTCAATATCAATCTGGTTCTCTCTGATTAGGGTTGCCGCATTAGAATAGGCACGAGCCTTGAATGGATTTTCTCCCTTGATTTCAAGGAGAATCGAAATGTTATCGAGTATTTTTACTAATTTTTTATCGGGCATATAAAAATTAATTTCTATTATATAATTAGAATTTTAATTAATGAATAGCCACGACTTTTAAGTCGTGGTGGAAGTTCTCACCACATAATCGGATTTATCCACTTAAAGTAAGTGACTAAAGTCGAATTATGCGGAAGAAACTTCCCCCTATCTGAAGATAGGGGCTATTCAAAAATTAAGGAACGATTTTTATTAGGTAATAATGTAAAAAAAAGGAAATACTCTTTTTTACTATGGTTGAAAAGGATTTTATAAGGTTAGCAAGAAAATAATTTATAAATTATTTTATTTCGTAATCAACTAAGATTGTTTCTTTCTCCTCTTTATTAGGCCAAGGATTATCTTTATGAGTAAATATTTCACTATCAATTCTATGAATCATACCAACACCTTTACCATACCAAGTATGACCAATAAATTTGAGTGTATCAACATATGAAACGCTTTCCTTAATACCAGTTATAATCCAAATTAGTTCTGAAATAAATTCTTGCGATTGAATTGTCCTGCCATTTAATTGAAAATCTTTTTGTCCACCTTTTTTAATTGTCCAATTGGTGTATGATTCACTATGTATTCCTACAGAATCTGAGATTTCAGTAGTATCTTTTAATGTCCACAAGTTGTTGTTTAAATCAGCAAAAATAAGCCAACCTCCATATTCCTCAGCTAATCCTTCTTCAAAAATAAATAATTTCTCACCTTCAATTTGATAATATAATTCGTGTGTTGAATCAGAATTTTCAGATTTAGCAGAAATTACAAATCCTAATTTACCTGATACTATTTTTGTTCCTGTGACAGTTAATGTATAAATCATTTTATTATATCTTGTACCAAAATCATCAACATCATACTGCTCATACTTCCACCAGGAGCCGATTGTGAGTGGCATGTAATCAGCCATAGTGGCTGTATCTTGGGGAGTTGTAGTATTATCTTTTGTACAGGAAACAACAAATAATAAGATAAAAATAACAAACGATAATTTTGTAAAAAGTTTCATTTTTGCACCTGAGAAATCTATATATAATTAATTTATTCTCTATTTTTAGTGCTATTATTTAATTTAATCTATTTTTTAATTATAAACCGCAATAGAACAAAAATTATTTTACATAATAATCGAGCAAATTACTTTCAAATCCCTGGCGGGCAAAACCTACATTTTTCACCATCATGTACTTGCTGTAAACTTGTCCTATGCCCTTGCAATATAAATCCTGGATGGTACTTTCCATATCGGTTCCTACTGTATCAATGGGTGTTTTTGTACTGGTTCTCTGAATGTAAGTAGTAACAAATTCCTGAGCCTTTAACATTTCGTTTCTAAAATTAAAATCAAGAATGTCACCTTTTGCTCCTGTAATCTTAATATAATATTCGTTTCTGACCTGGTTGTTTTCGTTTATGATGTCTTTCTCTGCCATAAGCCATTGACTACCATTAAGGTCTGCTACTCTAATCCAGGGTATCGAATCCCCGTCTGAAAAAGTGAGATTCATATAAGCGAATAAATTACTCCCCTCAAATGCTATGTAATTTGTGCTAACTATTATTGTATCATTACGGGAACTATAAGTTACGATTTCAAAGGCATTTTTTCCGTCTAAATATGTAGTATCTTCTATAACAACTGAATCAACAGAGATTTTATTAATACGTGTTCCTGTGGAATCAAGTATCCAGTTTTCGTACTTCCACCAGTTGCCGATTGATGTGGGATAGTATTCGGACATTAATTCATCTGCTGTGGGAGAGGTTTCAGTATTGCAGGAAATAACAATGAAAGATAATATCAGAAGTAAAAAATATATTTTATTAATTTTTTTCATATCGAACCATCTTGATTTTAAACACAATATTTAATATGACGAATTAATTGGAATTTTATATCACTCCTTCTTTCTTCAATTCATCTAACTCTGCTTCTGAATAGCCGAGCTGTGATAATATTTCGTTTGTATGCTCCGAAAGCAAGGGCGGTGGTGCTTCAACATTGCCGGGAGTTTTTTCAAATTTTGCCGTCATGTTGAACAGCTTTACTTCTCCGATGTTTTTGATGGTTTGCGTGCTGAAAGTTTTTCTATGCTCAACCTGCGGTGAAGTAAGTGCTGCTTCGAGCGAAAGAATAGCACCCGATGGCACGTCATGTTCATTTAATAAATCTACCCAATATTCTGTTGTATTTTGCACAAGCTTTTCTTCAAGATAGGGAGTCAGAGCAAAGCGGTTTTTCTTTCGTGCATCACGTTCCTTGAAGCGAATGTCTTCTTTCAGTTCAGGCACACCGAGCAAATCCGCAGTTGCTTCCCACTGCTCCTGCTTGTTGGCGGCAATGTTTATATATCCGTCTTTTGTTTTGAATGTACCGGATGGAGCGGCAGTGAAATTGTCATTACCGAGAAGCTGTGGCTCTTGTCCACCGATAAGCAGATTAGCGGCAACCCAGCCCATAAGGGGCATGATTGAATCGAGCAAAGCAATATCAATAAACTGCCCTTCACCTGTTCTTTCCCTGTGATATAGTGCCGCCATTATAGCAAATGCGGCATTCAGTCCTCCTACTGTGTCGCAAAGAGGAAATCCTGCACGAAGCGGATTTAGCCGTTCATCGCCATTGATAGCCATGACACCGGAGAGACCCTGGATAATCTGGTCGTAAGCAGGCTTGAATGCATCCGGCCCGGTTTGTCCGAAACCTGATATTGCACAGTAAATCAATCGTGGATTTATTTCTTTCAACGAATCAAAACCAAGTCCCAACCTTTCCATAACACCCGGGCGAAAATTCTCAACAAGGATGTCACCGGTTTTAACAAGCTTAATAAAAATCTCTTTTGCTTTATCTTTCTTTAGATTCAGAGTAACTGATTTCTTGTTTGCATTCTGAGCAATGAAGCTTGTGCCCATCAGCTTTTTGTTGTATTCCGGCACACAGCCGAGTTTTCGGGCAAGGTCGCCGTCAGTGGGATTTTCTATTTTAATTACTTCCGCTCCAAGCCATGCAAGATGAAGTGTGGTGAATGGCCCTGAAAGCACATTAGTCAAATCAAGCACTCTTATTCCTTCTAACAATTTCATATTTATACTTTCTGTTTTATCAATTATTTATTTAAACTCAAACAAATTTATAAAGTTTTTGAATTTAAACATTTTAAATTCAATGAAAATTGAAAATTCTAAATTGAAAATTATTCCTTATTAATGTTTAATCGCTCCCGATTTATACACAAAGCCGGGAAGGTCTTTAACAAAAAATCCGCTTGCATGTTTTGCAATTTTTATTAACCTGTCGAGGTCAATGTCTTTCCGATACCCCATGTTTTGAATCGTATGTACAAAGTCTTCGGTGCAAACATTTCCTGCCGCAAGCTTTGTGAACGGGCATCCGCCGAGACCGCCGAATGCAGTCTCGATATATTTCACACCTTCTTCGATTGCAACAAGACAATTAGAAAGTCCCATTCCATAAGTGTTATGAAAATGACAAGCCATTTCAATATCTTGAGCAAGTTCTCGAATTGCTGAAAAAAGTCTTTGCACCTTTGCCGGATTGGCATGACCCGCAGTATCGGCAAGGCTTATGTTTCTGATTCCGGCATTCAGGTATTCTTTAACAATACCCAATACTTTATCCTCAGAGATGTTGCCTTCGAATCCACAACCAAAGGCTGACTGCACTGAAACCTGAATAAGCTTACCAACATTAATCAATTCCTTCGCCATATTGATTATTCTTACTTGTGCCTCTGTTGTGCTCATTCCTGTGTTTTTCATTGAATGAGTCTCGCTTGCGGAAACACCCATGCAGAACAGAGCAACACCGCAGTTTAATCCGCGATCCATTCCTTTCTCATTTAATACAAGTGCAGAAAGAATTGTATTCGAAGGTTTATTTTCAGGTTTATTGAAATGAAGGAACAAATCGTCTGTATCTGCCATCTGAGGCACTTTCCCGGTATGGACAAAAGAGCCGACCTGAACAATATCAATGCCGGACTTTATTAGTTCTTCTATCCATTCAATTTTGGTTTCGATGTCAACGGATTCGCTTTCCATCTGCAATCCGTCCCTCATCCCGACATCATGGATAACAATATTTTTAAAATTTTCAAGTTCCATATAAAAAACAATTAACAATTCACAATTAATAATTAATCATTATAATTAAGCTTTTAGACACTTTCAAATCTCAATAGAACACTGATGACACTGATTAGACAGATTTTCAAGGATCTGTGTTTATCCGTTGCATCTGTGTTATCAGTGTTCTATTCTTTAATCATTTTTCAATTCAACACTATACATTCAAAATAAAGTAGATTCTTCATTCCACTACGTTCCATTCAGAATGACAAATTCCTATTTTCTTTTTCCTATTTTCTATTTCATTTCTCTATTTCCTATTTTCTATCATCTCTCTTCTATCTTAAGATAGCAGCTATTCATTCAATTCTATAAAAATGTTACTATAGTTTCTCCGCAATGGCATTTGCTACATCAAGTGTTTTTGCAGAGCCTCCCATATCATAGGTTCTGACCTTGCCTTCTTTAATCACATCGGCAGTGGCTTTTTCGA
>JAKAKE010000134.1 GCA_021824625.1 Bacteroidota bacterium
AAATTCAATTTTACTTCATTATCACCATTGCCCTGCAATTATAATCTGTTCTTGTTCTGAGTGTGTAGAAATATAATCCTGTATTTAATCCTTTGGTTGACAGATTTACTTTATATGTGCCGGGTTTCAGTTCAGTACCGTCAATTATGGATTTTTCGAGAATACCCTGGGATGAGTATATGCTAAGATATACCGGTGTTTTCTCGCCGATAGTAAATCCGATTTCGGTTGTCCTGTCGAATGGATTTGGAAAATTCTGTTCAAGATAAGAAGTCTTTCCGGTATAATTCAGATTTGTCAAACTGCAGTCGCCAAGCGATACCAAAACGCTGTTCGTAGGCAGAGGAATAATGTCGAGAAACATTAATGAGTCTGTAGTGAAGTTGCCTGCACTTACTATGATGTCTGTTACTATTGTGTCTGGCACAACTGAAAGGAAAGTCAGTTCTGCGATTCTTCCTGCTTTCAATGTATCTGTATTTTTAAAATCAAGTACGACTATACCGGGAGTGGAATTGTAATTAAAAGTTGATGTTATCAGGCTTCGTGCATTTAAGAATTTCAACGAGAACGGATTGTATTCTATTTCTGTGTTGAAATTCAATTGTTCTAACCAATAAGTAGTTCCACGGATTGTTGTATTAAAATCCTTCTCGTTGTATATAGGCAAAGTCAATGTATCCCCAAGCTGAATAAAAAGAGTGTCAATCTCATAAAATCTATCTGATATATCAAACAAAACGGGGAAAGGCGGTGCGTAGCCAATTCCTGTTATATGATTCGAATCCAAAACAGGACAGGGATTATCACTCATTGTATTGACCCATTGGTCGAGTGTCTGCTTAAGCCTCGGGCAGTATTCAAGAGTAATGCTTAATGTATCTCCCACGAATAATGTATCTGTCATAGGTGGTGTTGATGAAACAATTTTTACTTCTTTCGGTAGATTTATTACAGAGAAAATATCCAAAGGCACATCACCGGTGTTTTGGAGAAGGATGGTTCTCTGAACGCAGTCCAGCACTCTGACGCTGTCGAAATCAACGGCATTGAGCGCAGTCAGTTCAGGCAATTGAACAATAACTTTTGCATTGTCACTTTCGGCTATCAGATGGAAAAGTATAACTTCTTCCGTATCGAAATGAATGCTGTCAACTGTAATATCGAATGTGTCCCTGCCAAGTGTTTTGATTAAGAAATATGCTGTGAACAAAGGTAATACGGAATCCGGTTTACAGAAGTTTTTCAAAAGAAATTCACTTCCGCCAAAAACCGAATATGTATGAATAATGTTCGGAACATAGTTAGGACAAGGATTATTCAGATAATAAGAATCTGCTCCTATGTATTCAAGTTTTGTTGTGTCATAACCCAAGCGGCAGTTAATATCAATCAGGTTTGCAGGCAAATCACGCGAAGTATAGACAGGCACTTTTAAAGTATCGCAATATACAACTTTGAAAGTGTCTAAAGTCCTTGTGTTCGGGCTGAAATTAAAGTTCAATCCGAAAGCAGGAGCAAAACCGCTTCCGCTTACTGTTACTGCTGTGTCTATGTGTGAACACGGAGCATCAATTTCAAACTGAATTTTTGCTTCGTAATAACGAACCGCCCTTGGCTTGAAGTCAATCCTGATTGTCAGCACCCCGCTTGTGTCGAGATTAAGAGGCATGGGCATACCGAGAGAATCACCGGCAGTGAACACTCTTTCATCAGGAAAGAATGTAATGTTCTTAATTCTGACAGGGTCTCTCTGTGGATTATACCTCAAATCCGGAATGTACAAATGAATGAACTGAGGCCTTGCCATCGTATCAACACGTGTGGGAGGGAAAATCACACTACCTGTATCCGATACAAACAGCAAAGTCTGCTTTCCGGCAAGATAAGTCGTATATTCGTCTGCCCAGCCGCTTCCGCTTGCTTTAATGTGAAACCGTCCGTCATTATCAACGAGATTATAATCAAATGGCCTTCTCGGACAAAACTTTATTGACAAAGTATCGGTTGACCGTGGAGGAATCGAGTAAGGCACTTGTGAATTTGGTGAATAAAATGAGTACCATGTATAAAATTCTGGTGCAGGATTAGTAACATTAACAGAGTCAATCCACACGCTGTCAATTGACATATCGAATGTGAATGAGTTATTTATCAGCGGTATTTTTCTTACTTCGCAATCGCATGGTTTGATGAATCCATAGCTAATCACTTTCAGGGGAGCATCCAAAGGTATGATTATGCCTCTTCCTATCAGTTGTGTCTTCCTCATCGAAGGACAAGGCTGGGATGAGAATACAGTCAAGTCGCCCTGATAGAGTTGAGGCTGAGT
Organism: Bacteroidota bacterium; assembly: GCA_021824625.1. Taxonomy (GTDB): domain Bacteria; phylum Bacteroidota; class Ignavibacteria; order Kapaibacteriales; family UBA2268; genus XYC2-FULL-35-21. The sequence goes on from JAKAKE010000134.1 coordinate 2,333, forward strand.
GGGAACAAAATCCACTATTACCATTATAGAATCCCTCGGTTTCAGCAGTCTGCCTGTGAAAAAGGCAGGATTGATTATTATAAAACCGGGTGATATTGACAAGCTGTCAACATAAATATCAAAACTTGATATGTTTTCTAATGTGATTGTATCTCTTCTGGTAGCACCAACCTCGATTGTCTCATATAAAATTTCTTCAGTTAAAAACAATTTCGGTATTACAGATGTACCATAAAGTTTTGCAGACCATTGTTCATTATCGCTTGTAGTATAGTTCAGGAAGGCTCTGTCTGCCCTGTCATTCACTACATCATTTGGATTATACCTGAACTTGAATGTAATTGATTCATTGTTATTCAAAATAACTGATGAAGGTAATGTTGCCGGTTCAAGCAGTATAAATGGCGTACCCGCAGGAGTAAGAGTAAAGTTTGATAAAGTCTGTGTTTGTCCAGATATATTTTTTATTTCTAAAATGCTGTCTTTTGTTTCACAACCGAGAACATTAAGAACTTCCATAACATCCGGAATGAATGCGAATCTCTGAACTATTGTACTGCCGGTAACAGGAATGCAGAATGACTGAAAACATGAGTTTTCATAAATACATACTTCATCACTGTATGTCCCCTGGTAAGAGGGCCTGAATGTCAATGGAAAAGTTCTCGTCGAGTTTGGCGGAACAGTGATAGTTCTTGCACCTGTCAGGAAGAAGGGGTCGCCGCGTTTCAGATAAATTGATGTTGTCAGCGGGTCTTCGCTATCGTTCCTGATTGTAACGTTTATCGTGGACTGCTGACCGACTATTATAGTTCCAAAATCAACAGATGGTGTTGCAAAGCTTATTGCGGCATCATATCCGATTCCTTTAATATAAACTTTTCTTTGGATTGTACATCCGCCTGCTTTGATTTCGAAAATAATCGAATCATTAAAATTTCCTTTTACGAGTGGGAGGAATCTGAAATAGTTCGGATTATACCCTGTATTTGGTCTTAAGATAACTGGAAACCTGAATGGCTTACCAATGAAATTAGGAGGTATAATTATATTTGTAATTGTTATGTCCTGTTCAACAAGATTCAACCAGCTATACTCAACGGCATCCGAAGGAAAATTGATGCAGGTCTTTCCGAAATCAATCGAGTCGAGACGGTTTCCTCCATTTCTGGTTAACCCAATAACCTCCTTCACTCTCCCCATGAGTGGTATTGCGGCTATGGAGGCACATTTATCATCTGAGAGTATTCTCAATGTATCATAATAATACGCATCAACATCCCTTGAATTGAATCTCACAATAATATCAATACATTCTCCCGGTCTCAGAACTCTTGGTAATGCCGGGTAAGTTAAAGAAAAAATATTGGGGAGTCTATTATTAATTCCATTTATTGTTACATTTCTTGCAGTAGTCCCGGAAGTATTGTTGCAAATCCTGATTATCGAATCAATGTATAATTTCTCGATACATCCCGCTTTGAGAGAGTCGAAATCGAGCCTGAGTTTCGACACATTCAATTCTGTCATTCTTGTAATTGAAACAGGGATATTAGCAATTGCAAAACCACATGAATTTGCATTTCTGATTAACATTTGCGTTGTAATAGTACCAATAAAATCAAGTGTTGCTTTTATCTGAAATGATAAAGGAGTTTTAGGTGTAAGTGGGAAATATCTCCAGTTGTTCAGAGTATATTCTCGGCTGTTATATACCATGACGGTTTTATCGGTAGTTCCCTGATAATTCCTGATATAAAATCCTGTTGAACAGACGGATGTATCGGTGATAACGAAATTATAATATTTTACACTATCGCAAAAAACAGTGTCTTTGATTGCCATTGGTGAAATAATTGTTTTAATAATATCATTACGGTCTGACCATTCGGTTGATAATCCGCTGCGTGCAAATCCGATGTTATCATGCCCCGAAGCATCGCACATTGTAAATATATTTCCCGGGTCATTGCATCTGTAATATAAAAGAAGACTGTCTTCAGTGCCAACCAGAGCCTTATCCTTCTGGCAATAAACTTCATCCGGGCTTAAGGCTCTTCCCCAAATCCTAATTTCATCCATTGCACCTTTGAATGTCCTGTAAAGATTTGGATTATTCGACAAAGCATTTGTACTTCCGAACTGAACGGATAGTTCATCATTAGAAATCCTGTTCAACCTGTTAAGAGGATAACTAACATTTCTTGATGAGTCAACAGGAGTACCATTTATATAGATATATGCGTAGCCTGTTGTGCCGTTGAATACATAAGAAAAGTGGTTCCATGTATCGTATAGAGCAGCTGCGGGAAATTTGACAATTGTATTGTCTTCCGTTCCTAAGTTGTTCAATCCGTTTAATTCAAAAATAATTGAATCGTTAGATGAAATGTAAACAGCCCATGAATCATTTTTGCCTACACTTGGTCCCCACAGACCGCATATATACTGGAGATTGCCGCTCTGCCTTTCGGGTTTGAGCCACATTTCAACAGTCATTGTCTGTGATATTTTATTCAGCAGGTTATTGTTAATAACATCTAAGTAATGAGCACCCTTGCCTGATGTAACTTTATATCTCAGGTGTCTTCCGATACAAACACGAATTGAATCGCAGGGTTCATACGAATATGATTCAAAAATGGATAAAAAAGTTATTATCGTTGTTAATAATAATATTTTATGTATATGCTTCATATTAGTTTTATCTACTTGTTTCCCAATTAATTGCCCCCTTTTTCAAAGGGGGTTAGGGGGTTTTCTCCGCCCCATTTTCTATAAATATATCGCTACTACGTAGCTCATTGATATTGGTACAAATCATTTCTATAAATATATCGCTATTACGTAGCTCATTGATATTGGTACATATCATTTCTATAAATATATCGCTACTATGTAGCTCATTGATATTGGTACATATCATTTCTATAAATATATCGCTACAATGTAGCTCATTGATATTGGTACATATCATTTCTATAAATATATCGCTACTACGTAGCTCATTGATATTGGTACAAATCATTTCTATAAATATATCGCTACAATGTAGCTCATTGATATTGGTACATATCATTTCTATAAATATATCGCTACTACGTAGCTCATTGATATTGGTACATATCATTTCTATAAATATATCGCTACAATGTAGCTCATTGATATAGGTACATATCATTTCTATAAATATATCGCTACTACGTAGCTCATTGATATAGGTACATATCATTTCTATAAATATATCGCTACAATGTAGCTCATTGATATTGGTACATATCATTTCTATAAATATATCGCTACAATGTAGCTCATTGATTTTGTATATTTCAATTCTATAAATATATCGCTACAATGTAGCTCATTGATATTGGTACATATCATTTCTATAAATATATCGCTACAATGTAGCTATTTTCAAGTGAATCCCGTAGGGATGTTATATTTATAGCTCAAATTCATTTAAAATTATTTCGAGTCCCATAGGGACGACATAAATCCTATTTAATAACCACAAATTTTGTATTATATCTTTTTTTGCCAACAGAAACACAACAGATGTATGTACCTGACTTATTCAATCTATAGGGCATTTCATAATATCCTGGCTGTAAATAACCGCTATGCAAGGTCAATTCTTCCTTGCCGTTGATATTATAAACATTAACAACAGCTTTACCGGGATTAAACATTTCAAATGAAATAACTCCGCTTCCCTGGCTTGGATTGGGGAATGACCTGACGTATTCGCCAAATCTCGGCTTCAGGTATTCCTCGACACCAGAACTTCTTTTTTCCAAAATGTTAAGTGGGAGGAATGATTCCCCGAAAACCTGTGTGATTTCATCAGTAGTCGCATCAAATCTTTTCTCGAGTATTTCTGTATAAATAACCCTGTAATCAGTTTGATATTTCACATTTCCGTTAATATCCAAATCACTGAGGTTCGGCCTGTTATTCCAGTAACCGCCATTTACAAAGCTATCATTTCCCCAAATAAACTGCATTGATGCCGCACCATGGTCAGTGCCGCGGCTTCCGTTTTCATAGGTTCTTCTTCCGAATTCCGATATTGTCATTCCGGTTACTCTTTCCGAAAATCCTGTAATTGCGGCATCTTCCATAAATTCTGTGATAGCACGTGCAGTATCGTTTAATAAAGTGAAATGCTGTCCGGAAAAATCTGCATTTGCCTGCTGTGCATGAGAATCGAAGTTGCTGATTTTCATATAATACACTTTCGTTTTCAATCCGCCTGCAATTAAAGTTGATACCAGCTTAAGCTTTTGAGAAAGGGTATTAGAGCTGTACACATTACCGGCAATAATATTTTTTCCTGTATCATAAGCATTCTTCACGGCGGTAGAATAAATTTCTGATTGTCTTGCAATTGCATGAACAAAATTATATTCTTCAGTGTAATAATCAGAGCCTGTGAGCATAGAATCAATTGGAGTTAATCCCTTGCCGAGTTCATAAAATTCATCCGGGTCTGTGAGTGCAATACCCATGTGCCCTTTGTCGCTCTTGAACAGAAGCGGAATTGTGCCGTCAATTGCAATTGACAAAGGATGTTCGGGAATTTCCAATGGAAAGTTTGGCAGTTTTAGTGCGAAGTATCTTCCTAACCATCCTTCAAGCAGTCTCATATTATTATTGGTTTTCGGATTAATCCCGCTGAGCCAGATATCTTCGGAACGAAAGTGCGACATATTAGGCGAGTCATAACCTATACCCTCCACGATAGCCAGCCTGCCATCCTCGAACATTCTTTTCAATCCTTCATTGCTGATACCTTCGACCAATGCGGGATTCATGTAAATATCATTAACTTTGATTGCAATGTCTTCGGGTATGCCGATGCCTTTTCTTAGATTATAATACTCGCTGTCGCCGGCAGGAATAATGGTGTTCAATCCGTCATTTCCACCGAACAGTTCTATTATGATTAATACATTATCACCTTCGAGCGACTGTATTCTATCATTCGGAATTAACTTAAAATCATTTTTAGCTTTCAATAATTTTGGAGCTAATAAAATGCCTGCCGTAGTTGTTGCAGATATGCCGAGAAATTTTCTTCTTTTCATTTTTTGCTCCTTAACATAGTTGAAAATCCGGTGATACAATTACCCTCTGAAGAAATAATCTTATTCCCTGGGCTACATTTGAATTATTTGAAGATACTCCCGAAAGCCATTCCGATTCCTGCAAACCGTTCAAAAGAATCTGCTTGAATGTGTCTAATCTTGACTGGCTGAGGCTTACGGGGAGGAAATAGTTTGTCATATAGGATAACAAATTTGTAAAGTTCGTATTATAATCTGGAAATTTTTTAACAAGGTCAAACAATTGAGTGTTTGTGAGACTTGTTAATATTTCCTTAGAATATTTTATCCTTAATGGAAAAGTAGTAGTGCTTAACCAAGTTCTGTAAGCTTTCCAGCTTCCGACATTTGGCGGGTCGTAAAGAAGTTGTTCGAGTGAAGAAACAGATGTTCTTGTCTTTCCCTGTTGCAGGGAGTCAAAATCAACACCCAACATTCTTTCGAGACCAATAATAAACTCTGGCGGAGTTTTAATTTGACAACCCCTGACTTCATCCGAGAAAAAGTACTGACTGGTGAAAAGTTTCTTATAGACTTTTCTCAGGTTATAGTTATTTGCCGTCATATATTGTGCAAGCTCATTTATAATTGTCATGTTGTCTGCACCCGGGTCGCTATAGACAAAGAATCTCAGGATTTTTGCACAAATAAATCTTGCAATTGAGATTCCTCTTTCATTAAAGAGAATATCAATCAATCCCGACACTTCCTTTGACCTGACGAGGTCTTCCGTATTCTCATCGTCTGTAATGGGTGCAATCTGTCCGAACTGCATCAACTTTTTTCCGGCTGTATCATGCTGTGATTTGACGAAAAAAGTTTCAAATGGACGATTGGCAGGGGCGCCGTTCTGGCCCAGGTAGGCAACTGTTCTCCAGCCTGTCAATGCTCTTGCGCCTTCCCTGATATCACCTTCTGTATAGTTAGCGGCTCCTGTTTCGAGGTCGCCGATGCCAAGGGTGAACAACTCCATTAATTCCCGCATATAGTTTTCATTGGGAGCATCTTTGCCGCTGTAGAACAGGCTCTGGTACATAATCATGGCACCGTCCTGGGAAACAGCTTCTGCGATTTTATCATAATCTGCGAGCCTGTTTTTTCTCAAAGTATCATTGTTTCTGTAAAGAAGCGGCGGCGGTAGCAGTGCCAGAGTGTCATAAGTAAATTCGATGCACCAGGTAGAATGGAGGAAAAGTGTAAATTTTTCCATCGAAGGAAAAGCTTCGCTTCGCATATTATCAAGCCACCAGTTACTCAATTCAAAATAATGCAACCTTTGCCTGCCTTCAATTTCCGCTTTAATATCCTGCGGAAGATTCTCCAATGGATTTTCCTCAAGCACATTCAACCAGCTATTCATTGACTGAGTAGGGGCAGGCGAAGGTTCTGTGCCGTTGCCGGCAATAGTATCGAAAGCCTCGGCAGGGGTTTTGCCAACTATCTGGTTCACTTGTTCAGGTTTTGGATGGAATGAGACTCTTCTCAGAAGATGCAATGCCTCTGCATAATTCAGAGTATCGGTTTTCTCATCAAGTGTTTCCGATAGTATTTCGTTTTTCCCTTTGAGATTAATCAGTAAATCTCTTCTTTTCATTTAAACACCTCTATATTTATTTAACAGGAGTAGTAACTTCTATTAATACGGTACGGCAGTAGAAACGCCCTTCCGGTTGTAAATTATCATACAACAACTCAGAGTCGCCGATGCCTTTGATTTCGTGGAAGTCGGCTTTGGGTTTAATTTCTTTAATAAAATTATATGTATTTTCTGCTCTTGATTTTGACAAAGCAAGGTTATAGTCTTTCTCTCCGAGCTTATCGGTAGAGCCTATAATATCAACTTTTGAATTATCTTCGATTGAATTTGCTACGAAGTTTTTTATGAGTTCACTATTTAACTGATTGACTTCAGATTTATCGAAATCGAAAACAATCAGATTCAGCCTGCCAATCTCAAATTGATTTTCATTCTTTTTCAGAATTGGATTTTTTTCAACAACAAAATTCTTCCCGTTGTAGTCATATTCATATTTGATTTTAAGAACATTTCCATTATTAAGTGAGCGAACCAAAATTTTCTTCTGATTATCATCAAATTTTAAAAGTGCGGATGTATCTGCTATATTTACTATCATCGAAGCAATTTCCTCATTCCCGGCATACAAAGATAGTTTGGGGTCATAATTTCTGTCTGCATTTTCCCAATTAATTGATGTATTAATATCCTGCGACATAAGCTCATACTCACTGAACCTTGAATATATAACAGGTTTGAGAATTTCAAAGTCGGGTGAATATATTTCGACTCTCCTGTTCTCTTCATATCCTTCTTCATAGATTGTGTTTGTTGCAAGTTCAGGAGTTTCTCTTGTCTTGAGTTTGAGCCTTTTGTTATCAATCTGCCAATTGTTGGAAAAATATTCGGCTACTGATTCAGCCCTCTTCTTCGCAATTTCAAGCCTCTTGTCAGTCGTTTCAAGCTCCCTTCCGTCACTCATACCTGTTATAATAAGTTCGGACTGAGGATTTGCCTTCAGACGTGAACCTATGATATCGAGCAGAGAATAATATATCTTCAATGTTTCATTGGGTAATTTCTTTTCATCAAACGAACCGCTTCTTGATGGAATATATCTTGACTTCAACTGATATGATGAGCTGTCGAAGAATATATAAGGCAGTATCGGATAAGTTTGTGTTACTATCGTTTCAAGTACTTCAATCGGTGAAGGATTGATTTCAATTTGCGGCACTTTTTTGACAATAACAGGCTCAACAACTTTTGGTGTATCAACAGGCACAGGCTTCTCCGGTTTGACTTCTTTTTCTGTTCCGAATTCATAAAGTAAACTAAAAGTTAATCCTAATGATGAAGTTTCCAATTTAGCATCATAAATTGATGAGCCTGAGGGATGATGATAATTCACACCAGCCTGTAAAATCAAATCTTCGGATAAAGAAAAATCATAGAGCAATCCTGCAATTCCCCCGTAATTCAAACCGACTGTTTTTAATTCCCCTTTTTGTGTCGTATGTTTCTGCGTTTTGTCGGGGAATGTATAAAATTTCGGTGATTTGATTTGCTCTGTGGTTTCATAAGAAGCACCTGAAATGGGATAACCGGCATCAAAAGCAAGTCTGAGCTTAAAAGGTATTGATGTTATTGGCTGAATTAAAATTCCCGGCTCGAAATTCAGGTAATGCATTGTCGAGTTGAATGAATTAATTAAAAACAATGGCTCATAGGATAATTTCTGGGGATTATAAACCTCGTAATCTGATGTCGTGGTGTTCAAATGAATAGGAATTAAATTATAATTTAATCTTAAATCGAGCCAGATTATATCTTCCAACAGATTATATGAATATTGAATTCCCGTACCATAACCGAATGAATAATCGTTGCCGAAAGTGCCGCAATCAGTGGTGTTCCATAAACATGGAATTTCCGATTTATGTGATAAGTATTTGGCTGATATACCCGCACCAATCCAATTATCTGAGGGAGCCCCTGCAAATACCGGGTTACCGGTGAAATTAGAAAAAAGTGATAGTAATAACAGTGTTACCGGTATAACCTTTAATCTATATTGGTAAAAATAATTCTTCAATTATGTTAATACTTTGTAAAAATCTATTCATTAATAATCAAATAATATTTTGGAAAACTTATATACCCAAAAACAAGAAGGGTGAACTAATTTTACATTTATTGCCCCCTAAACAACAAATAGTATGTCGAATTGACATTGGAAAAATTGTTTTAGGGAAATAAAATAATAATTATTTGACGTCCCTAAGGTACTGAGATAGTGAACTAACTTCAATTCTATATATATGACATCAAACGTGATTCATATTGATTAAGAATCAATTCTTCTTTCCAGCTTTAATTATCTGGTCTAATTTTTCGGCAGAGGTATCAACGTTGAGTTGAATCCAAAGCGGAAGATGGTCAGACATTTCGTAAGTGAACTTTCTCTTATCAGGCGGATTCTTGATATATAACTTTGGAATATCCTTATCGCTTAAATAAAAATCGAGGACACCTCCCTTGTTTGTGAATACATTGCTTTCCGAAGGGTAATGAAGGATTTGGTCATACCTTTTATTTTTTTCGAGATTAGAGCCAATATTTAAATTAGCGAGTTGCTTCGGAAGCAGTAATCCTTTTCCTTTGTTAGTAATTGCTTTGTACAACTCACCTTTCAAGTCGGGGATATTGAAATCACCCATAACGATAATGTCTTTATCAACCGAATAAACTTCTTTTCTCCTGTCTTCCACCCACTTTGCGAGTCTTTGAAGTTCAATCAGCCTGTCATTCTCATCCTTTCCCCAGCGAATGTGTGCCGTAATCAAAACGAAATCGAAATTACCTGCGGAAAATGAAGCTATATACGGGCTTCGCCACCAATTGAAATCGGTCAGATATTCACTCGAGCCTTCTTTCTTGACACGCGGCGGGTCGGCTTCGGCGGCTAATCCTGTGAAATTTACGGCACGCTTGTCATATAAGTAAGCAACACGTTCTTCGTTGCCGCCCCTGTCGGGAACGAAATCCGAATAGACAACTTTCCAGTATGGACCGAGAATGTCCATCACTGTTTTCAAATCGCTGAGATTTTTTCTTACTTCAACGATGGCGATTAAATCGAACTGCCCAAGGACTTCGGCAATAAAATGCAGGGATTCCCTGCGTCTCGGCTTTCTGCCAAACTCGCGGATGTTCCATGTTGCAATGTTTATGGTTTCGTCTAATTTTGAAGGAGGGATTTTTGCATTATCAATTCTGCTGCGTAGTTCCTTCAGGCCTTTTGCCGTGTTTGTATCAATTTTTCCGTGAAACATAAATACACCTATATATGTTTTTGAAAAAAACTTGAGATTGGCAAAAATATATAATTATTTTTAAATAATCATAACTTCACAAACTGAATCACTTTATCAGCGAACTTTACAAAATATACTCCGGCACTAAGTCCGCTGACATCAATTCTGTCTTTGTATTCTGTTTCGAGAACTTTTATGCCGAGAGCAGAAAAGATTTCAATTTTTCCTGTTGTATTATTTGATTTGAAGTATATGAAATCCATTGTGGGAATTGGATAAATTATTATCCCTTCATTAATTTTTTGATTATCTTCTACCGAAACTTCTTCATTCAATTCATATCTTGCAACGAAATTTTCCCATCCTCCGGCAATAATAGTTTTGGGAGCTATAAACTTTACTGCTTTAAACAGAAGTTTACCATAATCATTTACTCCTTTTGACAGTATTTCCCAAGTATCACCGCCATCCTTAGTATATAATGCTTTTGTTGTTGAACCTACAACTATTGCTTCATCTTTACTTATTACATCCACATCATAAACTCCGGCTGGGATAACTATATCATCTTTAAAAGCTGAATCAGCTACCTTTTGCCAGGACTTTCCGCCATCAATTGTTTTTAAAATTACATCATTACGTGTATCTCCGATACCATTTTCATAACTTCCAATAACCCATCCAATATTATCATCAAAAAATTTGAAGGACATATAACGGCAATAATAAGGAATGGCATCAATTTCCCAGTCATTACCTCTATTTATTGTTTTACATAACCAAGCTTTTTTATTTGTTTGACTAACCATTAAAATGCTAAATTCATCTAATGAATTAAATCTTACCATTTCAGCAACTCCGTAGGCTTCAGGAATGGATATATCGTGCTCTTCCCATGAAATACCATTATCATTTGTGTAAAATATTTTATCTCCTCCAAATAGAACACCTTCATTTTTTTGAAATTTAATTGTACCATAAATATCTGTTTTCTTCAACTCCCAGCTTTCACCTTTGTTGAATGATATTAAGAAATAAGCTTGCTTCTCATTATTATCCCAAGTGATAATAAATATTTTATCCTTATCATAATATACTGCATTTGGTTTTGTAAATTTAAGAGTAGTATCTTTCATATATTCTGAGATTGCAACATTCGATATATACTTCCAAGTTTTACCTGCATCTTCGCTTATGATAACTCTTGGTATTCCATTGAAATCAGAACCAACCATAATACAATTCAAACTATCATAATTTGCTATAAGATACCAATCATTACCATTATTATTGGAATCTAATTGATCACTTACAATCCATTCGGTGCTATGTAAAGTACAAGTAAGTAAATAAAATATGATAATATTAAGTAATAATTTCTTCATAAATCACCAATAAATTTTTTGGATAAATACTATTACTAATAATCCGAAAAATTCAAATTTGTTTCATAATTATTTTCTCACATCTTCACAAACTTTAACACTTTATTTCCCACCTTCAAGAAATACACTCCGGCACTAAGTCCGCTGACATCAATTCTGTCTGTGTATTTGGTTTCCAGAACTATATTCCCAATAACTGAAAAAATTTCTATTTTACTATTACTCATATCTTCAGGAGTATAAATACTGATGAAATCAGTTGCGGGATTGGGATAAATACTAATATTTGTTACGTCAATGATTGTATTATCCTCAACTCCTGTTAATATTGTTTTATTTGTCAATAATCCAATATCAGTTCCAAGATGAAGATAGTTGTTTGCATCAATCGAAAAGTCGTTGATTTGGAAACCAAGGTTAGGTTTTCCATTCACTTGTAAATTGTATGGAATGAAATGCCCTTTTCCAGCATAGCGGTACATATAACCAAAATCATCACAAGCCCAGACATTGTTATCGAGGAGTTTTTTATGTGTGACATAATTGCCGATAAAACCTGCATCTGTTTTGGGAATGCTGTCCCATTTTTCTGTGGCAATATCAAAGTAATAGAACAAGGTGTGATTAGTATTTCTGAAATCAACATATAATCCAACGAGTTCGTTTGATTTAGAATCATAGCTGAAGGGATTTAAAGAAATATGGTAATTTTTAACTGAATCATAAACCGGTATATCATATACTTTACTATCAGAGGGATTAAACTTGATTAATGAAAAATTGGTTTTTATCCATACATTCATATCATTATCTACAGTAACTCTTAAAGGAATAGTATCCATACCATACCTAAAATAACCATCTTTTATATAATAAAAATCGGGCAAAGGTGAGTTATTTCTGTCATAATTTAATAATGTACCCTCGGATGTATTATAAATAGAAATATAAGAAGAATATTTAGTAGTCAATGAATCATAATCATATACATATCTCCCCAAAGCAACCAAATAATTGTCTTTAACATCAAAATCAATTATTTCAGGATTTTTTTCTATGAAACCCATGTCTCTTTTAATTAATTCGTCTCCATCCCAGGTTGTGAGAAAAGGAGTTGAGCCGGAAGGGCCGGATAACCTTTGGCTTGTATAATATACATAGCCATCCAGACACGGTTTGATATTAATTACATTAGAAACCAAATCGGGTCTAACAAATCCAGACTCAGCTTCATATTGATAAGGTTCTGTAAATGAATACCTTCCTTTGAACATACCTTTTCCATCTTTTTTTATACCAAACTGGGTTATTGTTGAATATGGGAATCCCTTTGTTATGGGTAGTATTTGAGTACCATCATCTAAACATATTGTTGTTCCAACAATAATATTTGTGTCCTTTTTAGGTGAATAAGAAATCACTGTATAAATTTTACCATTAACTAAAACAGGGTATGTAAAATATACACTATCCGGTATCCCAAATTCAGTAGATTTTCTTCTTGTCCAGCCCGTGTCATTATAAAAATATAGATTAAATCTTGTGTAAGCGATAATTGTTCCATCTTCGAGAATAATCATAGTTCCAATAAATTTCTCATCTTCAGCAGTAAGATGCTGAGTCATTATTCCTGTATTTAAATTATAGCTTGCAGGATGGGCAGTGTTTGTGAGTTCATCTCTAACTATTGTCCAAAGATTATTGTTATTGTCTAATAGCAAGTCAGAGAACCAAAATGGTTCAAAAGGAGAATCCAGAAAAATATTAGTCTTTGACCATATATTATTACGATATTGATATATTCCATCACCATTTTTGAGATACACATCATCACTAACACTTATAAATGAGACAGAACCCTGGCGATATGGAAATTCTTCTTTTGACTGGAATGTTTTGATAATACCTGTATCATCAATAACAGCGATTTTTAAATATTCATCACTAACTTTTGAATAATAATACACAGTCTCAGTTTTTGTATTGTCATTAAATAAAGCCCAGCATTGGTCTTTATGAAAAAATAAACTTGCCAAATCGAAACGATAAGTGATGGAATCACTTATATCATAACTGTTCCAGATTCCATTACTGTATTTATGAACTTTATGTGCTGAGAAAGTCCAGATGTTACCGCTCGAATCCTTGTAGAGGTCTCTTGCATCATTGTCGGGATAACTGGTACATATAAGTTTGTCTTTTGTGATTACACCATTCTCAATAACTGCTAAACCGCCATTTGTGCTGACAAGAATTGTATTATCGGTCATTGGCATTAATGTGTTGATGTAATTTCCGGGCAGTTCCGAATTGAGAGAGGTAACATTTACATTTTCTTTGGTATTAAAATCAAAAACCGATATCCCGTTGTTTCTTCCCATATAAAGTTTACTTCCATCGCTTGCAAATTTTCTTACGAAATCGGAATTATAACGGAGTTCCCATTGTGACAGGACAAAATTTGAAAGTATAACCAAGAACAGAAATTTTACTAATGTTTTCATAGCAATCAACCTCGATAAATTAGAAAAAATATATATTTTAATAATTACTTTCTAATTATAGATTTTCTTTTTGCAAACCCTAGATCGGA
>JAKAKE010000084.1:0-59967 GCA_021824625.1 Bacteroidota bacterium
CATTTTGGTCAGCAATTGCCGCATTGGCATTGCAGAAAGGTCTAATCACAAGTTATGATGAATTGGTTTCAAACACAATAACCGAATGGCAAAACACTACAACTCACCCCAATAAAAAATTAATAAAAATCAGACATTTGCTTTCCCTTTCTTCTGGTTTATCTCAGGATGTTGAAAAAATACAAGGAGAAGATGCGACAGCCAAAGATATTTATCAATACGTAGTTGATAGCTTGAAACTCGTAGCAGCCCCCGGCAAAGTTTTTCAGTATGGACCAAGTCATTATTATGCCTTCGGGGTCTTACTTCAAAGAAAACTTCATAGCAAAGGAATACAATTAAATCCGCTTCAATACCTTGAAAATGAAGTTTTAAACAAAATTGGATTACAATATGATAAATGGACACATGACCCATCAGGCAATCCCCATATACCGAACGGCTGCTATTTAACACCAAGGAATTGGGTAAAGTTCGGGAAATTTATGCTTCAAGAAGGAAGATGGGATACAACTCAGATAATTGACAGCAATATGGTTAAGAATATGTTTATTGCAGATGGTCCAAACCCGGGACACGGAAAATTTTGTTGGATTAATGCTATAGATGGATATGGATATTCAACACAAATGGCGGCACCTTCCGGTTCTCTTGGAGGGTTTATGTATTATTACGGTTTTAATGAAATCATAGGAGCTTTGGGAGCTGGAAAGAACCGGATGTATATTATACCATCAATAGATGCCATTATAATACGCCAAACTCTACAAGAAGAAGATACTTTCGATGATAATATTTTCTTGAGCTTTATGCTTGATAAATTTACATCTGTCGAGATGGAGGTTAAGGATACAAAAGATACTTACATCTCTCCCAATCCTGTCTCGGATTATATCGAAATAAATGCAGGAGTAAATTGCAATTTTACACTGCCGGAAATACGAATTTATAATGTTTATGGTGATTGCGTAAAGATTGTAGAGTCGGGTCTAAGACCTGTCTCAACGGAGAAAATTGATGTATCGGAATTACCGCCTGGAATTTATTTTATGAAGATTAATAAGCAATTTAAAAACTTTTTGGTGGTGAGATGAAAATGTTTATTTTATATTTCTCTTTCTCTTTCTCTTTCATATTGTTAACTAACCAATTAATTTCTCAGCAATTTAGTATTGTTGATAAATTACTGAATGATAATCTTAATTTACAATATTCAGGTAATGTTGTAACGATGTTGTTACATAATGATTCTTTGGTTTATTATAAAGCTTTAGGTGAATTTGATAGTACTACAACTAAAGGTATAGCTTCATTGACTAAAACTTTTTCCGGATTAGTAATCTTAAAACTTGTGCAAGAAAATAATATTAATCTCGATGATTCAATCGGAAAATTTATTCCTTATGCAACACAGATGGGCAAAGGCAGCAGTACAATCAGACAAAATTTCAGTCACACAGCCGGATGGGATGGAATAACAGGTAATACGTATTTAACTGATCCAGATTTATCATTGGAGCAATGTGTGGATAGTATCATTAAATACGACCCGATTATTTATTCACCCGGTACGATGTTTAAATATACTGGGGTTTCTATGCAAGTAGCGGCTCGTGCTGCTGAAGTGGCTTCCGGCGAAAAATGGAATGAATTATGGACAGAAAAAATAAAAAAACCTTTAGGACTTACATCAACTCAATTTGGTTTTATTAACAATCCACGGGTAGCAGGTGGTTTAGTTTCTTCTCCTTCGGATATTATTCGTTTGGCACTTTTTATATTAAATAATGGAAAAAATAATAATGGTGTTCAAGTTATTGATAGTCTTTGGATGCAAGAATTATGGAAAGACCAAACGAATAAAGCTCCTGTAATAGCGGCACCTTATCCTTTTCATCCTCTTTACAATAATCCTTATAATTCTGATACTATCCGTTATGGAATTGGAACTTGGCTTGATATATATAATCCAACAACAAAATATCAAGAACAAATCAGCGGTGCCGGAGCATTTGGTTCAATTATGTGGATTAACAGATGTAACAACACTTGTGGTGTTATTTTCACTTACTCAAATTATAGTAAAGTTTGGAATACATCCTTTCAGATTATTGACGAATTCAACAAAATATACCCTAATCAATGCTATAAATCGCATGTGAATGAATTTCTATCTGAAGAATTAGTGATTATCCCGAATCCCGCTTCGGATTATCTTATAATTTCGGGTTTCGAAGGTAATGCAGAAATTATCAATACCCTTAGTAAAAGTTTGTGGCATGGAATAATCGAATCCGGAAAAAGAATTGATATTTCGCATTTACCTGTCGGCTTATATTTTATTAAAATTGGAAATTATTCACAAAAATTTCAGGTGGTAAGATGAGAAAGTTTATTTTACTCTTCTTTTTTTTAAGCTTTGAACTGCTTACTGCTCAGGAGCAAAATCTTTCATCTCTTTTGTCATTCGATGGCGAGCCATATTTAGCTGTCAATCCTAAAAATCCCGATAATATTATTTCCGGATGGATGAGATTTCGGATAGACGGAAAAGTTTGGATAGCTGTCCGAAATTCATTTGACGGAGGCAAAAACTGGGGTAATATTCAATTTATGCCTCATACTGATACGGCTTACAGTTCGGCTGATGTTTCAATAGCTTTTCACAAATCAGGGGTTGCATATCTTTCATATATTGACATTAACTGGAGTGATACATCAGCAATTATCTATGTTGTCAGCACAACGGATGGAGGAAATAAATGGAGTCAGCCCGTTCCTGTATATTCTTCCACTGAACTACCTGATAAGCCGGTTGACAGACCCTGGATAGCAGTTGATAATGGCGAAACCGGAACTTCGGGAAGAATATATTTGTCAGCAATGACTATATACTCCTACAAAGGAGCACATTCTAATTATGTTAAATATTCTGATGATGGCGGGATGACCTGGAGCGGGATAAAGCGGGTTGACAATTCGGAATTTCCTGTAGGGCAGATACCAATCGGATACGGTGCATTGGGAGTTGACAGAAACGGAACTTTGTATGTTGCATATTATTCTTATGAACCAATGATTAGTCCGTATCTCAGACTTATAATGGCAAAAACTAATGATGTCAACAATGGTTTTACCTACAAATCAATTTCACGTGTTTATTTAACTCCCGGGTGGTACACTTATCATAACGGATATTCGCTCACTGCAAACCCCCTCGATTCTTCAGTTGCTATTGCCTGGACTGATAACAGATACGGTGATATTGATATTCTATTAAGTAAATCCACAAACAGCGGAATTGATTGGAGCGAACCAGTCAGAATAAATAATGATGAGCGAAATAATGGCGTATTTCAGGATAAGGTATGGACTAACTTTTCATTGGACGGAAATTTAAGTATTATATGGAGGGACAGGAGAAAAGGCGGTAAGGGAGATTCCGCTTCCGCAGACATTTATGCTGTTGTATCAACTGATAAAGGTAATTCCTTTTCCGATAATTTTCGGTTAAGCAGGGAAAGTGCGGTTTATAGCCCTTTACCCTGCTGTAATTCTTTCATATCTGCTGCATCTCACGATTCGACTATGTTGGCAATCTGGTCAGACGACAGAAGCGGAGATTGGGATGTATGGATGAGTAAGATTAATTTTAAAAATGTAAGCAGTATTTCAGAAAAAATCATCAGTTCCGAAGAGCAAATATTCATATACCCTAATCCGGTACAGGATGAATTTACAATTAACTTTATCAATGTGGATAAAGTGGAATCAATCACATTGTCTGATGTACTTGGAAATGAAGTATTGAAAATGTATAAATCTGAACTGAATTATAACACATCGAATAACACAATCACAATAGGAAAGGAAAAACTATCGGAACTTTGCAACGGAATGTATATCTTGCGTGTTATTGATAATAGGAATATGTTAAAAAAAGCTATCATTCAAATAATGAAATAAAAGACTTTTAATGTAAAACAAAGGGAGAAAATGATAAAAACAAATTTCATATATATTACTCTAATTTGCATAGCTTTAACTATAATAAATATAGTTAAATCGAACGCATCGGACAAAGCTTTTCCATTTGGTCCTTTCCATCTTTTACCCGGCGATTATGGTCCGCCTTTTACATGCGCTTTCTATGCCGCACAAAATCCTGATGGATTAATTGAGTTATTGGAAACAGCCCGTTCCAAAGGATTTCGCGTGGTTATTCATTTAGCAGGGAGCAGAAGATTTTATCAGAATGAGGATAGTTCATTCAGTATTGAGAAATTTACATCAAGTCTTGAAATTTATAAGGATGTTAATCTTGAATCTTACATAAATGACAGTACGATAATTGCTCACCTGCTTTTTGACGAACCGCAGGACCCTTCGAATTGGGACGGGAATCCCGTGCCTTATGAACTGATTGATTCTGCAGCAGGAGTCAGCAAAAGGCTTTTTCCAAAATTGCCTGTTTGCGTCGGTGGACCTCCTTCTTTTTTAATTGGTGGTGCTCCCTATCGAAACCTGGATTTAGCATTTGCACAATACACGATTAAGTATGGAAATATTGATAATTGGTATTCCAATGAAGTTGATAAAGCAAAAGAAGGCGGAATAGGTCTTATATTCAGCTTAAATGTTTTAAGCGGGGGCACATCCCAGCAACCAATGACATCAGAGCAATTACTGCTGTTCGGAAGTAAGCTTATGAAAGAACCTTATGCAAAAGCATTGCTTATGTGGAAATGGGATTCAGCTTACTTCTCTCAGCCTGATATAATAAATGCAATTGATTCTCTTGGTAAACTTGCTTATGAAGTAGTCCCTTTAGCTCCTTTGAGCAGCTATCCCATCTCGATACACGTTACAGCTCAGATAATAGATTATGCAAATGAAATTTTCCGCCAAGGAGACCAGGCGGGGATTTCACCTCAGTGGATATCACTCGCACCGCAGATATTGAAAGCACAGCGTAGTCTTGTCAGTCCTTCTTTGGCAGTAGCAAAATTATGGAATGACTCGATGTTTACGAATATAGATGTTTTTGCTTATAATTTTGAACATTGGCCTTATACACCTGAAGAGGAACAGGCTGACCCGCGAACTGCATCTGAAAATGCAAAAGTCTTTGCAAGAGAAAAGGGATTAGAATATTTTCTCGTACCCGACAGGTCATACTCAAACAGCAACGGGGCAGAAATGGTAAAATTTGCTGATGCTTTCGGAATTCAAATGCAAAGGTTGCAGCACGACCCTGTTAAATTTACCGATACACTTCGGTATCTGACAGGGCAAATTCGAGCTTCAAATCCATCGGTTAAGATTTGGGTTCAGATTGGAGCACAGGTTACCGGTGAGGCACGAACAGTGCGGGAGATGTTGACTGCGGCTGACTCAGCGAGAAGGTATATGGACGGCCTGGCAATTTTCTATGGGTCCGAAGTTGATACTCTTAAAGCATTTATCAGCTTATTACGTGGTGTTACAAATATCAGTGAAGATAAAAATAAAAAAAATAATGACCTGGTAATTTATCCCAATCCTGCAGAGAATGAATTTTCAGTTGAGGGAATCAATACTGATGAAATTGCATCAATCACTTTATCAGATGTGCTTGGAAATGAAGTATTGATAATGTATAAATCTGAACTGAATTATAATATCTCGAATAATACAATAACAATCGGAAAGGAAAAACTATCGGAACTTTGCAACGGAATGTATATTTTGCGTGTTATTAGTAATAAGGATATGTCTAAAAATACACTTATTCAAATATTAAGATGAATAGATTATTCCTTTTAATAGTTTTATCACTGATTTTTGTTGATAATTCAAATTCTCAATATCAATATCCAAGTGGGGTATTTTGCAGTTGTAGTCCAACTACCGGAATTGGAAATGGAAGTGTTGCACCGAACATTGCAAAGCTCGATTTCGTAAAAGGTATTTTGGTCAGGATTAGCTGGGAATTGTGTGAGCCATCTGATAATGAATATAATTGGTCATTGATAGACGGGCAGATTTCCGCAGCAAAAAGCTTTGGTAAGAAAATCTCACTGGCAATCAGTAATGGAATGGGAGCACCTCAATGGCTGTATTTAAATGGAGCTCAGAGATTAATATCCGAAATACCATATAAAGATACCATACCGATACCATGGGATAGTATTTACCTCGAAAAATGGGGCGACTTTGTATCGGAATTGGGTAGAAGGTATGATAATGACACAACGATTGTATTGGTTTATGCTACAAACTCATCAGCTAACGGATGCGAAATGCAAATGCCAATCAAAACCACACCCACGCTTGATGAAGCGGGATATACAGACGAAAAAATGATTCAATCCTGGGAATTTTGCATAGATGCATTTGTAAATGCATTCCCGAAACATATCATAACAAACGATTTCCACCCTGTAAACGGAAGCGATGAGGTATCCAAATCTGTCTTTGATTATGCGAGCAACAAATACGGGGAACAATATGGAGCCAATGCTTGGTGGTGGACACAAAAGAATACAACGGTATATCCTGCACAATACGAGATATTAAAAAATTCGGCAAAATCGGATTTTTTCACCGGCATTCAGGTCGCTCATAATCATACAAAAGATTCTGCGAAGTTTGGCGCAGGTGGTTTGCCGGTTGCACTGGAATTAGCTATTAGTGACGGGATATATTATTGGGAAATATGGAACCAGGATTTACTTAATCCGCAATTCGACAGCTTATTAAGAGCAATTACGAATTTGAAAAAAGAACCGGATGCAGTTAATGATAATTTAACAACAAATGATATTAGAATTGTACCGAATCCAGCTAATGATTATATCGAATTTAATGCAGGGATTCAAGATTTTGAACCCCTGCAGGAAATCAGGTTTTATAATTTATTTGGTGAGAGGGTGAATGTAATTTTTCTTATTAATTCTCCTTCTGTCAGATTTGATATTAGCGATTTACCTAACGGAATGTATTTATTAAAAATAAAAAATAATTATTCAAAATTTATTGTGTTAAAATGAAAAATATATTAATTTTTTGTGTTTTCTTTATTTCAATCAATTTTGCAATATTTAATATTAAAAAAGAAAAGGGCTTTTCAATTTTTTTTGCTTATTAATAAATTTAAATTATTTTATTTAATTAATTGAATATTTTGAAATTTTGTTCATTAAAAATTCAATGAAAATGATAAAAATGAAAATTTTATACTTTTACAAATACCCCAGGTGTTGCGTAACATGAGTTATTTAAGTTTATTTCCATATTCCTTGTACATGTATTCAACAACAGCTTCTGCTTCTTTGGGTTTCAGGCCTTGATTAGGCATTTCGGAATATTCCGGGTTAACCTTCACAGGATTCAATATGAATTTAACCATGCCCTCTTTGTTGTTGAGATACTTGAGTAATACTTCTTTATGAGGCGGTCCCACAAATTTTTGGTCAAACTTGTGGCAGGCAGTACATTTTGTTTTATATATTTCTTCTCCGTTAATCTGAGGTGCTTTCTTCCCTTCTTTTTCGAGTAAAGCAATTTCGAGCTGGTTATATTTATCTGCAAGTGTAAGAATCTGTTGCCTTGAACTTAATGATAGGGCAGACTGGTCTTTCAGAATAATAAAAATAAATGCTAAAAGGATTAAATAAAATGAAAAAGAAATTGCCTGGTATTTATTGTACCTGACGCCTGCATAAGACAAGTGCATAAAAATCAGGAGTGAAACAAGAGACAGCATCCCGAACATGAATGAGTTTGTATTCATGAGATTATCAGGCGTGGAATAAATATTTATTGCAAGAATAAAAGGCTGTATAAATGCAAATCCAAGTGCGAGCCATGAATTGATTTTCTTTGCATAGTCTGCATAATCCTGTGTTACGTTATCTTCGAATTTATCCCAATAAAAATATTTTACAATGAATGCTGTAGCTGAAATCGAACAGGAAATTGTAATAAACTGGATGAACTTAATCACAGCCTGAGTTGTGAATACTATATCGTAAAAACCACCTGCAAAGCTCCAGTTATTCGAATCAGATGCGAGGTTAACCAATCCGTAAAATAATCGCAATGAAAAAAGAAGAAATATTATTCCGGCTATTCCGGTTATTGTGTTTATGGAATTAGTCCGGTTTTCATTGCTTTGTCCCTGAACGGGTTTTAACGTGTACTTGTATAGATAAATTAAAACGAGTGCTGCAAAGAATATACAGAATGATATAGTGAAAAATAGTATAATATCGTTATTGACCTTGTTTAAAATTTGTATGTAAATTAATATGATGCTGAATAGCGGGGCTACACCTAATCCCAGAGCCATCGTTTTGTTCGGGGTAATGATGCCAATGTAATCATTTGAAAACATAAAGTAAATATTATTATTTTTTCTCGAAGCTGTGATTTTATATATAAATGATAATATCAGGCTTGTCAGCAGAACTCCCGAATAAATAGAAAAAATAATAAGAGCCAGACTTAAAAGATATTTAAGAAGCTCGAGATTGGCTCCAGAACTTGGAATAATCAGCTTATTAAAAAATTCCATATAATAACCTCTTCATCCTTATCCTCATAATAGTTTATCTATTGACAATACAACCGCTACAGCAAGCACATACAGATTTACATTCATAAAAGCGAATCTGATTATATTCTTATGTTCAAACTGCTTCAGCAGAGTTCTTGTACTCCACATCAGCCAACACCCTGCAACAAATAAAACAATATTTGACAGCAAATTATCCGATAAGCCAAACAATGGAATCAGCATACAGCTTGCTGTAAGTGATGCAATCCAAACATAAGTGATTCTCGTCAGGTTCTGTCTGCTGATAATATCGGTAAGAGGCGGGAATCCTGCCCTACGGTAATCATCTTCGTAAATCAGCAGCAGAAGCCAGAAATGCGGTATCTGCCAAATAAAAAAGAATAAACCCAACGCCCATACCTGCGGATTTGTAAGTTCTCCCCCCCCCGCCGACCAGCCAATTACGGGAGGTATTGCACCAATTAATGCACCAGGAATTACTGCGAGCGAAGTTTTCTTTTTTAATGGTGTATAAACTAAATTATACCATAATAAAGCGAAAACACCGAGAAGTAAAAGAATAATATTACCTGCAGCAAAAAGTAATACAGCACCTGATAGAGACATGACGGATGCTATCATAAATCCCCGTGCAGGTGTGAGTTTTGCCGAAGGAATGGGCCTGTTCATCGTTCTTCTCATTAATGAATCAGGCAGGTACTCCTGATATTGATTAAACGCCGATGAACCGCAGGCAAGTAAGAATACACCTAATATCGGTAAAATTATTCCACCGTCAATTTTTCCTGATACCAACACATAGCCGAGTGCTGTGGATATAGCGACAAATGATGTAATCCTTACTTTCCCAAGTACAAGGATTAGTTTCAAATAATATATTATATTTTTTATAATTGTTTTCAATTTCATTGATTAATTAGTTAATAAATCAATATTTTCAATTTTCAATTTTCGATTTTACAATTTTCAATTTCTATGGGTATTTAAAATTTTAAATCCCTGCAAATAAACACTCAACATTCAAAATTCAAAATTCTGCAATCCATTTTTCAAATTCCTTTTTGGTCAATACATGAATCTTTGAATACATAAGTGAGTGCCTCAATCCGCAGTACTCCGCACATGCAATAATATAGGTCCCTGTTTTCTCCGGATGTATAACCATATAATTCTGCCTGCCGAAAATCACATCCTCTTTGATGCGAAATGCAGGAATATACATGGAATGATTTACATCCATCGAGTTTAACTCAAGTTTTATTGACCTGTTTGCAGGCACATAAAGCTCATTGGATTTCTTTCCGTTATTATATTCAAACTCCCAAGCCCACATCCTTGCTATTACCTTTACTGTCATCGCTCCTTTGGGTACTACACGTGATTCATGAAACACTGCATAGCCAAAGTAAAACATGAACAGCACAAGTATTGTCGGAATAACAATCCACAATATTTCGAGTGTGTTATTACTCTCGATTTGTGATGCTTTCGGATTTCTTTTCTTGTTGTACCTTATAACAAAATATATCATAGCAGTAGTTACTCCCAGAAGAAGGAGAACAGAAATACCTACAATCAACAGCATAACGCTGTCAACAGATTCTGCATATTTAGTAGCTTGGCCAAGCATATTTCACAACCTCATCTAAAGAATACATCGAAAGCAGTTAATACAAACACAGACAGCAGAGTCATTAAAGCTATCGCTATAAAAACCCTGAAAATTTTATCCTCAAATTTTATGTGCATGAATATATTTATAACAAATGCGGATTTGACGGTAGCAATTAACAAAGCAACCGCTAAAGATATGTTCCCTAAATTAATTCCCGAAATGCTGACGGTGGTTACTGTTAATCCGACCAATACAAGCCATATCAGGACATAAGTGCCATAGCCAACCGAATGTTCTTTTTCTGTATGTCCGGTATGTTCAGTATTTTCATTATACATCCATGCACCTCAGCGAATCAAATAAAACAAAGGGAATAAAAATATCCATATCAGGTCAACCAAATGCCAGTACAAACCTGCGTTCTCGAGCTTCACATAATTTGTAGGAGTTATAATGTTCCTCCATATAAATACAAACATGAAAATCAGTATTGTCATACCGGCAATGACATGGATGGCATGCAGCCCAGTCATTGCATAATACATTCCGTAGAAAAGATACTCGCCTCTTGGTTTATCGAGCAGCACATCCGAACGGGGATATAAACCATGCTCGAATTTTGCAGACCATTCAAAATATTTATTAACCAAAAAACCGATAGCAAGAATTTTTGTCGAAGCAAGCAGAAACAGGGACAATCCTTTTCTGCTTCTCTGCATAGCGGCAATAGAAAGAGCCATCGTCAAACTGCTTGTAAGCAGAATGATTGTATTGAAAGTTCCAATACCTACATTCAGCTCTCTTGCCGCAATGTGGAACTCATGTGAATACTCGAGACGGTAAGCCATGTATAAAAGGAACAAACCTCCGAAAAGTAAAATTTCAGTAAACAGAAAAAGCCACATTCCCATCTTTGCTCCGAAATCGTCGCGATGGACATGCTCCTCTTGTAAATTCTCAGCATGGTTTTTTATAACTGTATCGCTCACTTTTCCTCCTCTTCTCCGTAATAATATGGCCCATGTGTTATTACAGGTATCTCATCAAAATTATGAACAGGCGGCGGCGATGGTATTGTCCACTCGAGAGTCTTTCCACCCCATGGATTAGCACTTGCACTCGTCCCTTTTTTCATGGCTCTGTGAAGATTTCCAAACATCAGTAAAATACCGGCAATAAGTATCCACGAACCGACAGTTGAAATTACTTGCAAAGTCTGAAACTGAGGAAGATAATCCCAATATCTTCTCGGCATGCCTTCATATCCAAGAATGAACATTGTGAAATACAACATGTTGAATCCGACAAAAATCAGTCCCACAGACCATTTCGCGACCTTTTCATTAAACATCCTGCCGAACATTTTTGGGAACCAATAATGAAGTGCCGCAAAGAAAATCATTACAGTACCCCCGAACATCACATAATGAAAATGAGCGACTACGAAATAAGTATCATGGACATGAACATTAGTTGCTAATGAGCCAAGAACTAATCCTGTCAATCCTCCAATTGAGAACAAAAATATGAACATCATGACAAACAACAATGGGACGCCGGGTGTGATTGAACCTTTATATAATGTCGCAACCCAATTAAACACTTTCACGCCGCTTGGTATTGCCACTAAAAATGTCAGTAATGAAAATATAAAGCGTGAAACATCGCTTATTCCCGTTGTAAACATATGGTGAGCCCATACAAAATAACCTATAAAAGCTATTGCGAGGCTGGAATATGCTATTGCTTTATATCCGAATATTGTTCTTTTTGCGAATGTAGGTATTATCTCTGAAACCGCTCCCATAGCCGGCAAAATCATTATATAAACTGCCGGGTGCGAGTAAATCCAGAACAAATGCTGAAAGAGAAGCGGGTCGCCTCCCAAAGAAGGGTCAAATATTCCAAGAGAAAATGCCCTTTCAACGATAACGAGAATTATTGTTATTCCTACGACAGGTGTTGCAATCACCTGTACCCATGCCGTCGAATAAATTGCCCATACGAACAATGGCATTTTGAAAAATGTCATCCCGGGTGCTCTCAGCCTGTGCACGGTTGTTACGAAATTTATTCCTGTAAGTATCGAAGAGAAGCCGAGAATAAAAGCAGCGAACAATGGCAGTGATACATTAGTGCCTGTCCTAAGGCTGTAAGGCACATAAAATGTCCAGCCTGTGTCAATCGGCCCTCCCTGTAGAAAGAGAGAGACAATTGCAAATATACCTCCGATAACATATAACCACCATGATAACAAGTTCAACCGTGGAAATGCTACATCCCTGGCACCGATTTGAAGCGGAAGCATGAAATTACCGAATACGGCGGGTAATCCCGGAATGATAAATAAAAATATCATTATGATGCCGTGCAGCGTAAAGAATGTATTATATGTCTGTGCATCGAACAGTGTTTTACCCGGTGTAAGCATCTCAAGTTTCATCAGGAAACCGAAAGTAATTCCCACAAGCAAAAAACAAAGCATACCTGCCAGGTACATTATGCCGATTCTCTTATGGTCTGTGGAAAGTATCCACTTGAAGATTCCTTTGTGCTTGCTCTCTGCCTGCAGAAAGCTTATATATGGCTTTGATTCAATATTTTCACTCATTTTTTCTGACCTGCGATATTATTTTTTCTGCCTTTTATTAATAAAATTGATAAAAATACAATCACAAACAAAAGAAGAATTCCACCTGCTACTTTGGTGAAATTAAAAACATATTTTTTCCCATCGGAATCGTAGCTGTAACAGAATTGCAGGACTTTGTTAATCGTCGGTGACGATTTCCCCCCATTTGCCTCAAGCAGAGCCATTTTCAAGTCGAAAGGTAAAAATGTGGTGCCGAATAAATATCTGGAAATTATTCCCTTCGGTGATATAACAATGACAGTAGAAGCATGAATAAAATCATCTGCTGTATCCCTCTTGAAATAAAATCCAACGGCATCTGTTAGAGTCCTGATACTTGCACTATCTCCAACCATAAACCGCCATGAATCATTTGGAATCTTTTTCTCCAAACCTGCGAGATAATTATTTTTCCATTTGTAGGCATCAGCCGCAGTTTCGTTTTGGTCAAAACTAATAGTTATAACCTGGTAATCCTTACCTGCTGCCATATCCATTTTATCAATTGTCTCGCTCAGTCCGTTCAGAAGCGGGGTGCATATATTCGGACAATGATAATAAACGAGTGCAAGAACTGTTGGTTTGTTTATTATAGAACCAAGGCTCGCAGTATCACCCGATGAATTAACGAACCTGAGGTTTAACGGAATCGTTTTCCCAAGCTGTTCCTCAAGTCCAACTTCCGGTTTTCTCCTGTTCTCAGAATAAGAGTTTACAATACATGCAAACAAGAAAGCAAAGAGCAATATTAAATATTTCAAATTCATATTATTAATTCAAATTGTTTGATTTATTTTAATTAATCCCAATAAATAATTATATAAAATTGACAATTCGTCATTGGACAACAGCAATACATCAGCCCTGAACCCGCTCTGTCTGTTAGTAGAAACAAAATTTAAAAATTCGTTTATACCTGTTCTCCAGATATGCGATTTCAATAAAGTTGAAACAACGGTTTTCTTATTCACAACCGCCTTATTGAAAACATTGTATCCTGTTTCAGACGGATTATTATCAATATGTTCGATGATTTTTTTCACAATATCAATTTCCGGTTTCGATTCTTCTTCCAATTTTACAAGCGCCATGCTAACTGGAATCTGAGAGGGGACCTTTTTCCCGGCAGAGAGGCTGTAAGTCTGGTCCATATCTTTAATTTCACTTTCAGTCGGAGCAGGAAGACCTGGAGCAATAATTCTCATATAATGCATAATATTCAGCCTGTCCCCGACAGGAAGAAAATCATATGAAGTCATACCTGTTTTGGGAATTCCATCCTGCAGGGTTTTGAAAATTTGTGAAAAGCTGTTCCCGTTTTTCCATCCTTCGGAGGAATGATAATTTCTCGGTTTTGGCACTAAAGCCAAGCCGCCGGGACCGTCTCCGTTCCCTTTTTCACCATGACAGACCGAACAATTTGCAATATAAAGTTCCTTGCCTTTTTGAATCTGCTTTTCAGTCGGCTTGCTGATTGAAGCTAAATCAATTCCTGTTGACACTTCACCCTTAACAGGTGTTAAATCTTCGACTACAGTGGTGGTGTCCTTCAGAGCAGGCGGAATCTCGTTTGTATAAATAACATCGAGCTTATGAATATAGATAAGCCCGATGATAACAAATGCTGTTATAAAATATGGATATACGATGCCAAACCACCTGACAGGTGTTTTCAGCACATTCCTGAAGTTTATTTCTATTTCTCTTTTATTCATATCCTGCTTATGTATTTCCTTTTTTTCAAATCAACATTACAAATGAAACTCTATGCTTCGTTTCAGTCTGGGGTCGCCTATCGGCAATAGGTTCGTATTTTTTGCCCTAATTGTAAAAATTAAAATAATTATACCGGCACAAAGTATGGGATAACCAAGTTCATTCCAGCTAAATGCGATTCCCGATTTGCTGTAATTCGGCATAACGAGCCAGTACAAATCATAATAATGACTGAACAGTATCCAGATTGCCGCAATCTTCAATCTCTTTGGGTCTTTTTTAGACGGCTGAGTTAAAAGTAAAGCATA
The DNA here is from genome assembly GCA_021824625.1 of Bacteroidota bacterium. GTDB lineage: Bacteria > Bacteroidota > Ignavibacteria > Kapaibacteriales > UBA2268 > XYC2-FULL-35-21. The sequence goes on from JAKAKE010000084.1 coordinate 14,832, forward strand.
AGGAACGACAAACCTGAAAATAATCAATCCAAGTGTTATAAATTTCCAGCTTCCTTCCCATCTGTTGATGAACCAGTATGTTTCTTCCGGTAAATTAGCATACCAAATCAAAAGGAACTGGCTGAAAGCAATATATGCCCAAAAGTTTGTGAATGCGAACATCAAAGCACCGAGGCTGTAATAATGGTCACTTTTTATTTTCACTCCGAACATATCCAAATCGGCTAACCTGACAACGGCAAAAGTTGTTGCGGCAAGAGCCGCCATTAAGCTGCCCGAAAAATAATAAACACCGAAAATTGTTGAAAACCAGTGGGGTTCGAGGCTCATAAGCCAGTCAACAGCAACTATTGTTATTGTTATTCCGAAGAAAGGCATGAAGATTGCGGCAAAGATTGTATTCCTCTTTGTCTGGCTCTGCTCCATGGTTATGTCCTGCTTCTTTGAATTGCCTATAAATATAAAATAAAAGATGCCCCAAATAATGAAAATAACTGCCAGCCTCACAAAAAAGAATGTTTCATTCAGGTATGGAGATTTCCCCGCAAGTATAGTATCCTTTGCAACTACATCCGCTTGTGACCAATGAAATACGCTGTGCATATTCAACAAAAAAGGCAGGGCAAGAATCGGTACGATAAAAATTACTGCACTTAAAAATTCGGTTATTCTCCTGAATACAACACTCCAAACCGCACCTGCGAGATATTCCAAAGCTATAAGAAATAGTGAAGCAACTCCGATACTAAGTACAAATGTAGACCCGATTATGCTGTTATATGCAGTCCTTTCGGGATTTGTTATATATGAAACTATTACAATAATCAAACCTAAGACTGTAAATGCCAAACCTGCATATTTTGCCTTGACGGGTAATTCTTTTTTCTGATAATCCAATGTGAAGCCTGTATCGCTCATTTCAAATCATCCTCCTTAGCATTGACTGCCCTTTGTAAAGCCCTGACATACAGCACAACAGCCCATCTCTCGTCAGGCGTCAACTGTTGAGAGTATGACGGCATTATGTTTTGCCCTTCTGTAATGACAGCGAAAATTCTTCCGTCGTGCCAATTTCTCACCTTATCGGAATGAAGGCTTGGCGGATTAGGAAACTGACCGTTGAGTCTTGCATCTCCCTTTGCAAAGCTGCCATGGCAGGGACTGCAATATGTGTTAAATTTCTTTTTGCCGAGTGACAGAGTTCTTTCATCAGGAAAATATGGATTCACTAACTTTTCACCTGCTGTGTCGGGCTGCCCGGCGAATAAGTAAGGCATCGAGCCTCTTGCGACAGTTCCGGGAACAGGATTTCTCATTCCGAATCCGTCTTTAAAAATCTTGCTGTGGCTTTGAGGCATCACCCTGCTTTGCTCCATCATCCAGTTGAATGGGTCCATGTATAATAATTTATTCAATGTGAAATATGATGCACCGGAAATTACAATGGCAGTGAATATAAGAAAAACTATGAATTTTGGTTCAAATATTTTTGGCTTTTTATCGAACTCTTCATCAAAATTAATTTCACTTATTTTCTTTGCACCAAGTTTTTCAAAAAGATTTTTCACTCTAACTACATCAAATAGTGAATCCTCGGCTTCAATACTTATTCCGAATTTGTCAAGCGATACGCTTTTCATGTAATCCGTATCATGCAAAGGATGGCTCAGGTTCGGAAATCTGAAATACAGAAATAACATTGTCAGGACTGTACCGACAGAAGCCAATAAAACTGTTACTTCAAAAGTAACCGGAATGAAAGCAGGGAAGGCAAAGAAGGGCTTGCCTCCGATCACGACAGGGTAGTCTTTTGACATAGTCCACCACATAAAGAATAATGCTCCGATTGCTCCCGTCAAACCCAGAACCAGTGCAAAATATCCGAGTTTCGATGGCGGAAGTTTCATTTTGATATCCAAACCATGCACAGGATAAGGTGTGTTTACATCATATTTTGTATATCCTTCCTTCTGCACAACTTCGACAGCCTGTACTATTTCATCAGGGGTATCGAACAAACCGGTAACTGAATATAAATTTCTATTGTCCATTACTGAGCATCTCCATGATGTGTTGGCTGTCCTCCTGTAATAACACTCTTAACTTCGGCAATCGAGACCACAGGCATTGTCTTGATAAATATTAGAATCCATGTAAAGAAAAATCCGAAACTGCCAATCAATATTCCTGTGTCAATTACCGTTGGTGTATAAAATCCCCAACTTGACGGCAGGTAATCCCGTGATAGTGAAGTAACTATAATAACAAATCTTTCGAACCACATTCCGACATTGACCAGCACTCCGATTGTAAACATTAAGGGAATCGAGCGGCGGATTTTCTTAATCCAGAACAATTGAGGGAAGAGCACATTACAGCTTACCATTGTCCAGTATGCCCAGGCATAATCACCGAATGCACGGTTCACAAATGTGAACACTTCGATAGGGCTGCCGCTGTACCATGCTATGAAAAATTCCATTGCATAAGCATAGCCGACCATCGAGCCTGTAACAATAATAATCTTGTTCATCTTCTCGAGTGTGTCGAGAGTTATGATATGCTCATAATTGAAAATTTTCCTGACAAATATCAGAACGTTCTGCACCATCGCAAATCCAGAGAACACAGCACCTGCAACGAAATATGGCGGAAATATAGTCGTGTGCCACCCGGGAAGAATGGACACAGCAAAGTCGAAGCTGACAATTGTATGCACTGACAACACAAGCGGTGTGGCAAAACCGGCAAGAACCAGGTACACCATTTCGTAATGATGCCAATGCCTGTTAGAGTGCCTCCAGCCAAGGCTTACGATTGAATAAATAACTTTCTTGACTTTGTTAACTGTTTTATCTCTTAAGGTTGCAAAATCGGGGATTAATCCGACATACCAGAAAATAAACGACACTGTAAAGTATGTTGACACTGCAAACACATCCCACAATAAAGGGGATGTGAAATTAACCCAAAGTGCGTTTTGATTAGGATATGGGAATAACCACCCGTCTAACCAGGGCCTGCCAACGTGGATTAATGGGAATAATCCCGCTGTCATTACTGCAAAAATAGTCATGCCTTCGGCGAACCGGGCTATGCCCGTTCTCCACTTTTGCCTGAATAAAAATAATATTGCGGATATTAATGTTCCTGCATGGCCGATACCCACCCAAAAAACGAAGTTCACTATATCGAATGCCCAGCCTACGGGATTGTTGTTACCCCACATTCCTGTACCATAAATAAATGTCAACATAAGACAGGTTGCTCCGAAAAGCAGCAAGGAAACAGATATTGCCAAAGCAATATAGTATTTCTTATTAGGTCTTGTCTCGAGCGGCTTTGATATTACATCGGTAATCTCGGCAAACGTGTTTTTACCTTCAATGACCGGCAGTTCCTGTGAATAATCAAAACTCACGATTGAACCTCCTCCGCTTTGTTTCTCAATCTTGCAATGTAAGTTACATTTGGCTTAATATTCAACTCTTCCAAAACATGATACCCAAGTTTGTGATTTCTTATATAATCAATAGCCGAATCCTTTTCGTGTGCATCTCCAAAAGTAATTGCCTCGGCAGGGCATGCTTCCTGGCACGCTGTCTTAACTTCCGAACCTTTGAGTTGCACTCCGTTCTTAATGGCTTCCTGCCTTGCTTCCATAATTCGCTGAACGCAGAATGTGCATTTTTCCATTACACCACGTGAGCGTACTGTAACTTCGGGATTCTGCATCAGGCTCAGTGAGTCCTTATTATAATAGCCGTCTGCTAAATGATTCCTGAAATTATAGAAATTGAATCTTCTGACTTTATAAGGACAGTTGTTCGAGCAGTACCGTGTTCCAACGCACCTGTTATAAATCATTTGGTTCAGTCCGTCAGGACTGTGATTAGTTGCAACTACGGGACATACATTTTCGCATGGTGCATCATCGCAGTGCATGCAAAGCATTGGCTGGTTGCTCGTTTCAGGCTGTTCCGCAGAATTGCTGAAATACCTGTCAACTCTAATCCAGTGCATTTCCCTGCCAACAAGCACCTGCTCTTTGCCGACTATGGGAACATTGTTTTCGACATTACATGCTGAAACGCAGATACCGCATCCGACACATTTGTTCAGGTCAATTGCCATTGCCCATTTTGTGCCTGTGTATTGTACCCTGTTGACAATTGAAATATCTTCTGTTTTCGGTTTTCCATCCTTGAAGAAATCTGGATTTTTAATGTAAGCCGCGATTGTGCCTTCCTGGATAATATGTCTTTGTTTAGGAAACCCCATCACCTCCGGCTCATTTATTGCATGATGCTCCTGTGTTGAAGCAAATTTATATTTTCCGTTTGCTTTTGAGATTTTTACATCTCTAATCAGCATTTGTGCATTGTTTTTATTTGACATTAATTGAATTCCGTCAAATCCGACATTAGAACCTATTGTTCCACCGAACTTTCTTCCGTAGCCAAGTTCGATGGATAGGACATCATCAGCCATTCCGGGTTGTATCATCACAGGAAAAGCTATCTTTTTACCGCTTGCATTTATATCAATCATATCTCCGATTTTTACACCAATTTGCCTGGATGTATTCAACGATATAGCCGCATAATTATCCCAAGTTACTTTTGATACGGGATGAGGCAACTCTTGCAGCCAACCGTTGTTTGAAAACCTTCCGTCCCCGATTGTATAATTCCTGGTCAACATCAGAACGTTTCCGTTTGATGGTTTGTATTCAAACTTATCTGATGTTGTGAAATTAAACTGCATAGTTGGAATTGGTGCTTTGTAATTCACAACACCATCATTTAATGCTGCGAACCAGAATGAACGGAAATCAGAAGCTAAATGAAGCATTTGATAAATATTCTGTTCCCAGTTTTTCATTATGTATTGATGATAGCCATCTTCCGAATAATTCTCAGCGTTTCCACCCAACCATTGATGAAGTATTGATTCCTTCTGCCTTGTATTATACAGCGGTGCAATCACAGGCTGTTGCAAGCTGTATAGTCCTGTTCTTGTCTGAAAATCTCCCCAGCTTTCAAAGTTGTGATGAATAGGCAGAACGTAATTGCTTCTCATAGAAGATTCATTCTCATTCTCACACATTGTTACAACCACAGGTACTTTCTTTAAAGCAGTTGCATATCCATAATCATTTGAAAAATGGAAAACCGGATTAGTGTCCAAATGCAGAACAACAGCCACATTCCCGCTATTCATTGAATTAATCAGCGATTCAATTTCTGCATTTTCTGAAAGTGGCATTTGTTTGACATTGCCTCTTTCTTTATTATACAATGCATTATTACCAAGTACTTCATTTAATAGGTTAACAGCTATATGAATAACTTCCGGAAGAATATCTCCGGCATATACAATTGATTTTCCTTTATTCGATATTAGGTCATTCACAAGTGAAAATAAAACGCTCTCGGATAGTTTGAATTTATTTGCAAAATCAATAAGTTTATGTTCCTTGATTTTTGTTTCGATTTCTGAATTTAGAACCGTTGAAGAATCTTTCCTGACAAAAATAATTTCATTCAACAGGCTCATTACAAATTCAAACTGTGCATCGGGCCTGATTCTCAGCCTGTGGTCAGAATTCATTCCCGTAAGGCTCATTCCGCCTTCGGCAACATAAAGCCTGTTGAAATTCTTTGCGTCATCAACATTTCTTTTCCCCGCAAACAATCTAATCTGCTCTACAAAGTTTCCTTCATTACCGAGAAAATCCGATTCAAGCGAAAGTATAACATTTGCATCACTCCAGCTAATCACAGGAAAGTTTGATTCGCCATAACATCTTTTCCATGCTGACTGCCTGTTTTTATCATTAAAAAGTTCATAAGAATATATTTTCGTTGTCGGATATTTTGATTTGAAATCCTCAAATAGTTTGTTCTGTGATGGTGATAATACCGAGTGAGTTATGATCGTAATTTCTTTATTATCTGCCGAAGCTTTATTCAATGCTTCAATAATTTTATTATCAATATCCTTCCAGTCAGCCGGTTTGAATTTACCGTTAGCTCCCGACAAAGGCTCTTTCAGCCTTTCCGGGTCATATAGATTTAAAATGTTTGCTTGTCCTGCGGCACAAATCTTCCCTTTACTAACAGGATGGTCGGGATTGCCGTCTATTTTAATCGGTCTGCCTTCCCTCGTTTTAATCAAAATTCCACATGCATTTGCACAACCTGTGCAGGTTGAAGAATAATAATTTGCAACTCCGATTGTCATGTCATCGGGCTTTTTGTTGTAAGGAATGATTTCACCTTTGTCCCTGTAATCTGTACATGCCGTAGCCGCAAAAGCCGCAGAAGCACCTGCCAGAGCAAGAAATTTCCTCCGTGAATGTGATGGCATGTCTTCAGGTTTAAACTCATCAGTCATTCCGGGTGCAAACTCATTGTCCTTTGCTTTTGCTAAATTGAGGCTGTTTTTCAAGTCGTCTAAGCTAAGCCAGAACTTCTTATTTTCTTCATTCCTGCTCATTTAACAAAACCTCTTTTATTTCTTTTAACAGCATCGGGATGAATTAACACTTGAATTGGACTATTGCCCAAGTTACTCTTTCTATCTTTTTTTGAAGAGCCGGTGAGCTTTGTCGCTGCTAATCCTGCTGTGCCTATTCCCAGCACGCTGAGGAATTTTCTCCTCTTAAGATTTTCATTATTTACATTTTCTTTTTTCATATATACTCTTAAAATATATTTCTTTTTCTATCTGTGACATGCGTTGCAGTTGTCAGGACCATTCTTAATCTGCCTTGCAAGTTCCGGAAGTTTCTCATGAGCGTTTCGGTGGCAGTTAAGGCAGGAACCCATAGTAAACGAATGAACCTGCGAAACCACATCCATCCTTGCCACATCACCATGGCAATTCTTGCAATCAATTCCTTTGTTAACATGAACGCTGTGATTGAAATAAGCATAATCAGGCACACGGTGAATTCTCTTCCAGGGGATTGCTTTCCCCGAATTAAAATAACTAGTTAGTTTAATTATTTCCGGCTTGTCTTTTCTTGCTATTGTGTGGCAGTTCATACAAATTGAAGGTGTTGGAATAGTGGCAAATCTCGACTTCTCGACTCCGATATGGCAGTACCGGCAGTCAATCTTCATGGTACCTGCATGAAGCTTATGCGAAAACTTAATTGGCTGTTCGGGTGCATAGCCGATGCCGTCGCGTTCGGGACGCGAAATAAAATAGGTCAATGCAAACGATAAAATTATAACAAAAACAGTTACAGGTAGCCTCACTTTAAGAGCATAATCCAATACAGTTTTCTTCACCTGCTGCCTTCAATAAAATTCAACATCAATGATTGGTGTATTTGTATGAAAAAATAGAAACAATTAACCAGCAAAATAATAAGAGTTTAAATTAATAAAAAATAACTCACTAAAAACTTTTAAATCAGACAATAACATCTTTAATTAACACATAGGCTCATCAAATAGACTTCAAAAGTAACAAAACCTCAATAAATTTACAAATACCATTTTATCTGAACCAATCTGTTATTGTGCTTTAACACTTATTTTTCAGAAATTTAGGCGGAACTAAATATTTTATTATTTTTTTAATTTCAAAAAATTAATTTAAATATCACTGAAACATTTTCGCTTTTTTTGTGTTATTACAGTTATAGGGATTACACATCTTAAATTATTTTCATTTTTTCTGAGACTTTTTATAGTTTTATGTGTCATTATATAAAATAGTTATGTAATAGGTAAAATAATGAAATTTATTCGATTCATTTTATTGATAATTTTCATATTATTTAATATTTATAATTCAAAATCTCAGGTAGATACTAATTATGTCAAGCCGGAAGAATTAGAAAATGGATGGTATACGACATATGGCAATAATTTTTTTTGGGATCCATCTCCTTTAAAAACTTATGTTGATAATATATCTGTTTCAAAGGATGGCAAATGGCTTACTTATCGCTCCACTGGTATTAATGATATTAATAATAATTATGGTATATGGATATACAATATTAATAATAAAACTAAAATGAAATTAAACTTTTCTAATATTTCTTTATGGTGGGGAATACTTCTACAATTGGGGAATGATAACTTGACATTACGGTTCAGAGGAAATAACAATTTTGTTTATTTTTACAATGTTGAAACAATGGCTTTAGATTCTGTTGATTGTCCAACAGATTCAGAAAATTGTTCATTCGGATTAATATGGGCGCCTGATAATTACGCATATTTTTCCTACCCTTATGGTATTCCTTCTCCAGATAGTTCAATGTACAGAGAGAATATAATGTTATCAAAACAATTTGGCCATCCAGTTAGTGAAAAAATTAATGATGTGAAATATGGCACATTGAACATACCATATTTCCCACCTGATAATATCAATTTTTTTGTTCGTCCCAAAGGTAGTTGTACACAAGAAAGTCCATCGGCACTTTGTGGTTTTAAAATTACGAGGGAATTTATTTTTTCTGATGAGAATGAAGTATTTTTGGTTATACCAGATAAGGATTGGATTTATTCTTATCTTCATACTAATAGAGTTGGTGATTATCCTCCTCTCAAAGTAAGCACCGATGGTTGTATTTATATTTATTTATCTTACAGGAATCAACGAGAATATTATTCATCAACCGATGATCCTTTTGATTCAATTAATAGAATAGCAAGAGATGCAAGTGGTTGGTACAGGGTTGATACAACAGGAAATAATTTAATACAACTTGTTCGTTCCTGGATTGTTTACACAACTGGTTTATCTGTAACAGGTGACGGCGAAACAATTTATTATGCTCAATTATTACCTGATACAACAACGGGTATAATGAGAATGAATAAATATGGCAAAAACAAAGAATTAGTACTGAAAATCGAACCTGAAACAATTGGAGTTGTAGATAATAAATTAGTATCAAATAAGTTTGAAGCTATGCCCAATCCAGCATCAACCTTACTTGATATTGTCTTTAGCCTCCAGAATAAAGGCACAGCACAACTAATAATCACAAACTCTTTCGGACAGCAGGTGTATAATGCAATTGTGAATTATAATGATGCTTCGAATGAGCAAAGACATTCAATAGATATTAGCACTTTCCCAAGCGGATTGTATTTTGTTACCCTTCGTTCGCCTGCTGTGGCACTGACACAGGGAGTGGTTGTTATAAAATAAGTGTTGGGTGTTGAGTGTTGGGTGATGAATTGTAGGGATTTAAAATTTTAAATCCCCTTAAAATTGAAAATTTGAAATTATAAATTTATTGGTAATTGAAAATTGTAAAATTGAAAATTCTTTATGTTGGTTTCAACAAGATTAAACAAAAAAAACCGGGTTTAGAATAAATACTATCCCCGGTTTTTTTATTTGATAACAATTTATTTCGGTTTTACTTGTTCTGTGTTACCTGTTTCTTTTGGCTTTTCATTGTTAATTGTTCCCCAGCCTGTCAGATTCACTTCGGGTAAATCAGGGTGATTTGTCTTGAAAGTGAGCCTGCAAGAAAAAGTGCCTGCTTTGTCTGGAGTAATGGCTGCTATAATTTCTATTTCACCATTTGGAGGAAGAATATCTCCATCTTCGAGGTTGATTTTGATGTTTGAGGGCTGCATGTCAATGTCTTTAATCATTATTCTCTGGTTTGTCTTGTTAATCATTTTGACCGAGCGTTTTGCTTCTTCGCCAACATACATCTGCCCAAAAGCAAAAAATTTACTTGGGTAAAATGTAACAGGTACTTCGACTTCTGCCCTCAGATGAAGCACTGCATTTGGCTTTGAACTGTCATTCGTATTGATATTTATTGTTTTATGTAATGGACCTGCTACTCCGCTTATTGTAAGTTTTATATCGAGTGTTGCCGAATCACCGGCACCGAGTACATTCTTATCCAAAGGTGCTGTTGTACAGCCGCAAGTTGGCTTAACGGTTAATATTCTTAATGAATCCGTACCAACATTATATAATTTTAATTTTGCTTTGAGAGGAGAATCTTTTTCTTTTACATTTCCCCAATTATATGTATCTCCGCCTTCAATCTTTAATTTAGGTTGTGCAGATAAAATCCCCGAAACCCAAACGAAAATTATTAATAGAATTGTGCTCCTTTTCATATTTCCCTCCAAATATATCACTACCAACTTGTATTTTGTAGTTGAAAATAATTTTTATTTTGAATAAATGAATAACTAATTTCAATTTTTTAAATTGTACAAGGTATAATAACTATTAAATGAGATTTTTATTACATAGGCTTTGTTTTCAATTTTTTATTAATATATTACAATTTTATTATTAAACTTTTGCTTGTAAAGAATTTGAAATATAAATGAGGAAAAAAAATGTATTCGTTTGATTATGATGAAATGCAGCTTCAAATCAAAGAAACTGCAAAAAAGTTCGCCGAAGATGAAATTTTACCCGGAGTTATTGAGAGAGATGTTAAAGCAGAATTTCCCCGCGAGATTCTTTCTAAGCTTGGGGAACTTGGTTTTCTCGGGATGATGGTTCCGCCTCAATGGGGAGGCTCGGGACTCGATACAATAAGCTATACGCTTGCAATCGAGGAAATTGCAAAGGTAGAGGCGGCGGTTACAATTGTGCTGTCTGTACAAAACTCCCTTGTTAACTGGCTGCTCGAACATTATGGTACTGATGAACAGAAAGAAAAATATTTAGGGCCCTTGGCTGAAGGGAAAAAAATCGGAGCATTTTGCCTAAGTGAACCAGAAGCAGGCTCTGACGCAACAAAACAGCATACGTTAGCCAAGAAGGAGGGGGACTTCTGGATTCTGAACGGTATGAAAAACTGGATTTCTACCGGAATTAATGCAGATTTGTTCATTGTGTTTGCCCAAACCAATATGGAAATGCGGCACAAAGGAATAAGTTGTTTTATTATTGAAAAAGGTACACGGGGATTTGAACACGGAGTTCCTGAAAACAAGATGGGTATGCGTTCAAGCGACACCTGTTCAATCGGATTAACTAACGTAAAGGTACCCGAATCGCAAATGATTGGGGAACCGGGAATGGGATTTAAAATTGCGATGAAAAGCCTTAACGGCGGAAGAATCGGTATCGCCGCACAAGCTGTGGGTATTGCACAGGGTGCCTTCGAACTTTCGATGAAATATGCCCGGGAGAGATTTGCCTTCGGTAAACCGATTTTCGAACACCAGATGATTCAGCAAAAGCTTGCTCAAATGGTTACAAAAATTGATGCCGCCCGCCTGCTGACACACAAGGCGGCTTTTCTGAAAGATACAAACCAGGATATTGTTCTTGCTTCTGCAGAAGCCAAGTTGTTTGCATCGGCAGTTGCAAATGAGGTAACCCGCGACGCCGTACAAATTCATGGCGGCTATGGCTATGTGCGTGAATACCATGTCGAGAGAATGATGAGGGATGCAAAAGTTACTGAAATTTACGAAGGGACATCGGAAGTTCAGCAAATCGTCATTTTACGCGAATTGATGAAATTGTATTAAGAAATTCTGAATTATGAATGGTGAATTCTGAATTAGGTTAAGAGAAAAACCTTTTCTCTTGTTCTTCGTCCCAGTGGGTACGGACTTTTTTACTTTCGAATAGCTTGATGTTGCTCATAGTTTTCATAAAGTATTCACAATCAATCAAAAATTTGAACAAATATATGAAAATACCACTGTTAATAATCCAAAATTTATTCACAATATTTTTTCAAAAGTTAATATATTGCATTTCTTAAATTTTAACTTGCTCTATTTTGTTTTATTTACGGGTTGATTATGGCTAAAACAGTACAGTCGAAGAAGGTAATTCAGGAAAAACAGAAACCCCCGATAATACCTGAAAAATACCAGGATATATTCTATATTGTCCTGTTAATTTTATTGATATTCGGATTTTTCTCACCGGCTATTTTTGGCGGCGGTTTCAATGCAATGGATAATGCCGCATCCGAAAGTTTCAAGACATATCTTGACCAGGCAAATAAAGAAGGAAAATTCCCATTGTGGATTCCATACATTTTCAGCGGTATGCCGAGTTATGCTTCGCTTCTGACAACAGGAGCAAGAAACTGGGATATAATCTCGATGATATTTATAGGCGCAACGAAATTTGTTGGAGTTTTGTTCAGCAGCGACGTAGCACGTGTCAGTTGTTTCTATGTTATGTATGCTCTTGGAATGTACTGGCTGATGAGATTTAAAAAGCACACAAGATTTGTCGGCTTCTTTACTGCATTTGCGGCTGTGTTTTCGACTTATGTAATCACGTGGATAATGATTGGGCATAATACAAAGCCGATTGTTTTCGCTATGTTTCCGTTTATTATTTTATTTCTTGAAAAACTGAAAGAAAGATTCTCTCTTGTATATGCTGTTCTGCTTGTTTTTGCAGTTCATATAATGATGCTGGGAAGTCACCTCCAGATGATATTTTACGGATTCTGTGCATTTGGCTTGTACATTTTATTTGAATTGATTCATTCATTAATCACCAAAAAGCAAGTACTCGGAATAATCAGGTCAGCCGTTATATTGGCTTTTGCGGGTGGGTTGGCTTTTGTACTTTCTGCAGACAGATATTTAAGTACGATGGAGTACACTCCTTATTCAACACGCGGTTCTGCACCAATTATCAAGACCGAGAAACAACATCAGGATGCCTCAGGAGGTAACGATTACGACTATGCTACAATGTGGTCATTCAGCCCGCAGGAGACAATGACTTTCTTCGTTCCAAATTATTATGGATTCGGAAGAATAGAATATAAGGGTGAACTATCTCAAAACCAACCTGTACAGGTTTCGACATACTGGGGACAAAAGGAGTCGGAAGATTCACCTCCTTATATGGGAATTCTGGTTTTAGGACTTGGAATAATCGGTTTTATCATGTTCAGGAAAGACCCGTTCATTCAATTTTTACTTGTACTTTCAATATTCTCATTATTGCTTTCATTCGGTAAGAATCTGCCGGTTTTGTATGACCTTTTCTTCAATATAGTTCCGGGTTTTAACAAGTTCAGGGCGCCAAGCATGGCTCTGGCACTGATGCACTTTGCAATGCCAATACTTGCAGGCTACGGATTAACAGCAATACTCAACTGGAGGAAAAAGTTAGGAGACTCTGATAAAAAAATTCTTAATTTGGGAATAATTGCCGCAGGTTCTTTTCTTGTCATTGGTTTTATCTTTTCTGCTATGTTCAAAACATCATATATGGATGCTTTCACAGAAAGTGCTGTCGGACAGAAATTCCCTGCTGAGATTCACGACTTTATCTGGTCAAATATGATTAATGATTGGTATATTACAGCCCTCATAGCTATTCTTATGGGTGTTTCAGCCTATCTTTTTGTCCGCAGAAAAATCGGCACCGGTATATTTTATACTGCCGTAGCTGTTCTTCTTGTATTCGATATGTGGCGGGTTGATTACAGGCCCATGGAAGTTGCCGACAAGCCGATTCAGAAAGAAATATTCAAACGCACGGATGTTATAGATTTTCTTAAGAATGATAAATCATTATACCGAATCGCAGATTTTGTTTCACAGCCTGCAAATGTTCCTGCATATTTCATGCTCGAAAATGTGAATGGTTATCATGCCGCAAAGATGAGGATATACCAGGACCTGATGGATGTTGCAAATCTTGACCAGGCTGCCGGTTCAACTTCAGTTGTATATAATCCATTTCTTTGGAATCTAATGAATGTGAAATACATAATTGCAGGCGGGAAAATGGCTGAAGGCATGGAACCAGTGTTTCAGTCTCAACAAACGAAATCCTTGGTATTCCTGAATCCCGGTTTTTTGCCGAGAACATTTTTCGTCAAGTCAACACTGGTTGCTAAACAAATGGATATTTTGAAGCATCTGAAGGATGGAGATTTTAATCCCATTCAAATTGCATACATTGAAAAAGCCTTGCCTGTTCAGCTTACAGAGCCTGATTCAACCTCCTATTCAAAGGTGCTGACACATGAGAACGAGTATATTAAAATCGAAGCACAGGCAAGCGGGAATAATCTTCTTTTTATAAGTGAAATTTATTATCCGGTAAGTTGGAAGGCTTATATTGATGGGAAAGAAACAGATATTTACAAGACAAATTTTGCCTTCAGGTCAGTAGTTGTACCCAAAGGAAAGCATATAATTGAAATGAAATTTGAATCTAAGAAATTCGAGACAGGAAAAACCCTGAGTATGATAACCGGTATAATCTTAAATCTGCTTGTGATTGTTGCTGTATTAATTGAAATAAGAAGAAGGAAGACGACGAAAGAATTGACAAATGAACAATAGGAAATAGAAGATAGAAGATAGAAAATTGGAAATGGAAGGATGAATGAATGTCATTCTGAAATTGGTTCAGAATCCACTCGTGATAATACATATGGATACTGAAATAAATTCAGCATGACAATAATTTACGACAAGAATTTTAAATTATAAATGACAGATAAAGAATTAATAAACTGGTGTAAAGAAGAAACAAAGGAAAAGAAATATATAAAATTTCCGGAGGAATTGTTTATTTCTTTAACTTTACCCCAGGCAAAACTCATAGCAAAGAAGTTTGGCTCAAACACATTGATTATGCTTCCTGAAAAAGAAATAAATTTTTTCAATTGGCTTAAGGAAGAGGACCCGGAAGTATGGAATGACCTTTGGAGCGAAAATACAATTGACGAGCCTTATACTATTGCTATCGGATTTTTACCAATGCTTTTAGAACAAAAGAGGGGATTTCCTATTTGCGATTTATTGAAATGCGACAATTATTATTTTGCAAAAATGCACATTATTACACCTGAATCTGAAATGATGCTCGATTCTGTTAAAGAAAGATTCATGGCACATCAACCTCTTACAATAGGTCAATTGCTTTTGCTTGAGATATCCGTTTCACCTATAGATATCTGGAGATTTGCATTCAATCATAAATTAAAACTCGAAGATTCAAAGAATGCCGTTAAAGGCTTGGTTGAAGATAAAGTTTTAATACATTTGAACACCTCGGAGCAGCTTGCCGCTTTTGTTGAATTGTCGGAATGACACACAATATGAAATCAAAATCCACAAATATTATATTAATGAAATTCGGGGGTACGTCTGTAAAGAATGCTTCCGCAATGAAAAATGTAATTGATATTGTCAAAGCAAGGCAAAATCAGAATCCGGTTGTTGTGCTTTCGGCATGTTCAGGTATAACAGACAGGCTCTTTAAGTTAATTCAGAATGCAGGGAAAAAGTCTCCCATTAATTTAATGAAAGAAATTACTACTATTGAAAATTATCATCTCGACATTATTGATGAACTTATAAATAAAAAAGAGATTAAGAAAAACTGTAGTGATAATATAAGAAATCTTATTCAACAGCTTACACTATTAGTTGAAGGTGTGTCTCTGCTTAGAGAGTGTACGCCCCGTTCATTAGATGCATCAGTATCATTCGGTGAACTGATGTCCACAATAATTTTTGAAGCCGCATGCAGGGACAGAAAATTAAATTCAGTATTCTTTGATGTTCGGCATATATTGAAAACCGACTCAAATTTCACTCAAGCAAATGTTAATTTTCAAGAAACAAAAAAATCATCCAACGAACATATTTTACCATTATCCTCTATTGGCAAAATTGTTATTACTCAGGGATTCATCGGCTGCGATGAAAATGGAGTTACAACCACTATCGGAAGAGGAGGTTCCGATTACACTGCCGCAGTACTTGGCTCTGTATTGAATGCAAAAGAAATTCAGATTTGGACTGATGTTAATGGAGTGTTATCTGCTGACCCGCGAATTGACCATAGAGCAGTTACGATTCCGGAAATGAGCTTTGATGAAATCAGTGAATTATCATATTATGGTGCGAAGGTGCTTCACCCGGATACTATTAAACCTGCAATTCAAGCTAAAATACCAGTCAGGGTTCTGAATACATTTCATCCTGAAAACAAAGGAACTTTAATCACAGAAATAACTAAAGAGAAAACAGCAAAAATCAGGTCTGTTCATCTGAAAAGGAATTGTATAAATTTAATTATTAATATACCTCATAGTGATTCAACTGAATTAAAAATCATTTATACGTTATCTCAACTATTCAAATCCGGGATAAAAATAGTATCTACCAGTTTCATTGATAACAGAGTTTTAATTACGATTGACAATTCTGATGAATCAACTATTAATTCAATAAAAAACATATTATATGGATTGGATTATAAGATTGAGAATGTCTGTTTACTTTGTATATGTGGTGTGAATCTTCTTAAAGATTCGGAAATTTTGCAAAAAGCAACAAATTCGCTCAATAGATTTGAACAGAAATCTATATTATACGGATTTTCATCAACTTCAATGATTATTTCAGTACCTGAAGAAAACGCTGCAGGAGCTATGAATTCGATACACAATTTGATATTGCTTAATATTAATGATGATATGCTTCCTGAATATGATTTTTCCGGAGGTGTTAGAGGAAAATATGCAAAGAGATTGACAAACAATAAATAATCAAATTTATTATGGATAAAATTGCATATAAATACGAAATAATACTTTATTGGAGCAAAGAGGATAATTGCTTTGTAGCAGAAGTCCCGGAATTGCCGGGTTGTGTCAGCCACGGAGCAACTGAAGTTGAAGCAATCGAAAACATCAGAATTGCTCAAAAGCTGTGGCTCGACACTGCTGCCGAATATGGAGACCCTGTTCCCGAACCAAAAGGAAGATTGATTTTTGCATGATAATTTAAGAATAATTTGTAAAATGTTTTACTAAAGATAACAGACATCTAAATTCTTCATTTTTATTTTAGGTCATCAGCAACAAATTTTTATCTGAAACGTATTATTAATATTTTTTAATTAAAAGATTCTAACATTATTTATACATTTCATTAAAATTTAGGTGAATTTATGAAAAGAGCAACAACACTTGCTTTCTTATTTTCCTTTTTATTTGCATATACTTTATCAGCAGGTGAAGGAAGAATTTTAAGGTTTCCACACGTTTCGGAAACACAAATCACATTTGCCCACGGTGGCGATATATATGTTGTTTCAAAATCCGGTGGATTAGCAAGAAAAATAACTAACTCCGAAGGATTGGAGTTGTTCCCAAGGTTTTCTCCCGATGGAACACAGATTGCTTTTATCGGAGAATACGATGGGAACCGTGAAATTTATGTTGTCCCAAACACAGGCGGCGAACCCAAGAGAATTACTTACAGTATGGACATACCCGGTGTTGCCGACAGAATGGGACCCGATAAAATTATTATGCAATGGACTAATGATGGAAAGAAAATCCTATACCGTTCACGCCACGAGATGTGGAACTCGATGTGCGGAAAACTGTATTATGCTAATCTGAACGGTGGACTTCCTGAAGAAGTTCCGTTACCCAGAGCAGGATTCGCATCATTATCACCCGACGGAAACAAATTAGCTTACAACAGGGTGTTCCGCGAGTTCCGACCCTGGAAACGTTACCGCGGCGGTCAGGCGGATGACATCTGGATTTATGATTTCAAGACAAAAAAACTTGAGAATATTAGCAACAATCCTGCACAAGACATTATCCCGATGTGGTACAAAGACAAAATCTATTATCTATCCGATAGAGACCACAGATTAAATCTCTTCGTTTATGATTTGAATACAAGGCAGACAAAAAAGCTCACAAATTTTGATAAATATGACTGCAAATTCCCATCACTTGGTGCAGGCCAGATAGTATTTGAAAATGGCGGTTATATATACCTGATGGACCTTGCTGCCGAACAGGCAAATAAGATTGATATTGAAATTGATGAGGATAATCTGGAAGCAAGGACAAAATTTGTTGATGTTAATAACAGGATAACAAACTTTGAGATTGCTCCCGATGGCAACAGAGCACTGTTTGGTGCAAGAGGCGATGTGTTTACTGTTCCTGCGGAATATGGAAATATAAGAAACCTCACAAAGACATCAGGTGTTCATGAAAGAGGTTCCAAATGGTCACCGGATGGTAAATGGATTGCCTTCCTGAGCGACAAAACAGGTGAGTTTGAAATTTATCTAATCAAGCCGGACGG
Organism: Bacteroidota bacterium; assembly: GCA_021824625.1. Taxonomy (GTDB): domain Bacteria; phylum Bacteroidota; class Ignavibacteria; order Kapaibacteriales; family UBA2268; genus XYC2-FULL-35-21. The sequence continues at coordinate 32,924 of JAKAKE010000084.1, forward strand.
CTCTGAAATGACCCAGCTTACTAATGACAGCAAATCATACAGGTACGACTTGAAATGGTCGCCTGACAGCAAGAAAATTCTATCATCAGACAAATCAATGAGAATGTATTATATAGATATTGACACAAAGAAAGTAACGGACGTTACCAAATCGGATTACTGGGAAATTACTGATTTCTCATGGTCGCCCGACAGCAAATGGATTGCTTATTCTGATGCATTCAGTAAAAATAATTTTGCCGTGCTCTATATTTATTCATTAGCAAATGGTAAATCCCATCAGATAACGGATGAGTTCTACAATAGCGGAGAGCCGGTTTTTTCACCTGAAGGCAAATATTTGTTTTTCACTTCAAACAGAGATTTCAAGCCAACACTCGGCAACTTTGAGTTAAGCTATACTTATAACTATATGACCGAGATTTTTGGTATTACTTTACAGGATACTTTGCAATCGCCTTTTAAATTTGAAAGTGATGAAGTGAAGGTTAAGGAAGAAGCCAAAACAGATGGGGATAAGGATTCAGAGAAGAAATCTAAATCTAAGAAGTCTGATGCAAAAGACGAAACGAAAGATATAAAAATTGACCTCGAAGGATTGAAAAACCGCATTTTCCAAATTCCATTACCCGGAGCGAATTACTTGCATCTTACAGCAGTAAATGACAAGCTATTTTTCATTCAGGATGTCGAGGGGAAAGAGTCTGTGCTGAAAAGCTACGATTTGAAAGAAAAAGATGAAAATGAAGTCGGTAATTTTTCCGACTACGAAATATCGAATGACGGAAAGAAAATTCTTTTTGAATCACAAGGTGGATACTATCTCACAAGCCTAAAAGAAAAAGTCAAGCCTGACCCCAAAAATAAACTGAATTTAAGCGATATGAAAGTAGAGCTTAACAGAAAAGAAGAATGGACACAGATCTACAACGAGGTATGGCGCCAGATGCGTGATTTTTTCTACGACCCGAATATGCACGGAGTTGACTGGAAAGCCATGCATGACTTATATGCCGAAGAATTGCCTTATGTAACTCACAGAACCGATTTGAATTTTTTACTCAGTGAGTTGACAAGCGAACTGAATGCAGGACATGCTTATGTCGGCGGCGGTGAGATGTCAATGACCGACAGAGTTCCGATTGGCCTGCTCGGTGCTGAAATTGAATTTGACAGTAAGGCCGGGATGTATAAATTCAAGAAAATATATGAAGGCAGGAATTGGGATGAAGAAACCCGTTCACCGCTCAAAGACCCGGGGATTGAAGTGAAAAATGGGGATTTTCTCATATCCATAGATGGTATCAGGCTTGATGAAGGGATGAACCCATACAGGTATCTGCTTAACAAAGCAAATAAATATATCTCAATTAAAACTAATTCCAAGCCATCTGACGAAGGAGCAAAGGAATATCATATTAAAACCATATCAAGCGAAAAGGGACTTGTTTACTATAATTGGGTTGAAGAAAACAGAAGAAAAGTTGATTCGCTCACAAACGGCAGAGTTGGATATTTACAAATTCCGGATATGAGTCTTCAGGGTTTAAATGAATTTGTTAAATATTTCTATCCACAGGTTAAAAAAGAAGGATTAATCGTTGACGACCGCTACAATGGAGGAGGTTTTGTCTCTTCAATGATAATCGAAAGACTTCGCAGAATAATGACAATGGCCGGTATAGCAAGGAATCAGAAATTTGCCGATACTTATCCTGATGGTGTATTCAATGGTCCAATGGTTTGCCTGCTGAATGAAATCTCGGCATCTGATGGCGATTTGTTCCCTTACCAATTCAAGAAAGCAGGATTAGGAACATTGATTGGCAAAAGAAGCTGGGGCGGAGTTGTTGGTATCAGAGGTAGTTTGCCCTTACTCGATGGGGGATATCTCTACAAACCTGAATTTTCGCATTTCAGCACCGAAGGCGAGTGGATACTCGAAGGAGTAGGCATGACTCCTGATATTGATATTGACAATGACCCGGGACTCGAGTATCAGGGAATTGACACACAGTTGAACAAAGCTGTTGAATTGGTGTTGGAAGAAATTAAGAGTGGTAAATATCCTAAGATTCCGGCACCTCCGAAGTTCCCGGATAAGAGTAAGTAGTCTGAACTATGATTTAACGGATTACACGGATTGCACTGATTATAAAGTAAATTCCCTTGTTGATAAGACAAGGGATTTTTTTTATAAGACATTTAGAAAAATCATGATAATTCGTTGCTTATTAATATTAATGTTTAAACTTGTTTTGTAATTTTGTTTTTTATAATTTGATTAAATGAAAAGAATCAAGATAAACTATGATGACTAAACAAGAACATATACAATATTGGATTAATTCTTCCGAGGAAGATTGGAAATCAGTATTATCACTATTTCAAAGCGGAAGAAATGTTCATTGTTTATTCTTTGCACATTTAACTTTAGAAAAATTATGCAAAGCTATATGGGTAAAAAAACAATGAAGATAATTTCCCTCCCAAAACTCATAATTTGGGAAAAATATTAAATGAAACTAATCAGAATTTCAATGAAGATGATTTAGCATTTTTGGTTGAATTCAACGACTTTCAATTAGAAGGGAGATATCCCGATTATTTGTTTGAGATAAATAAAAGATGTAATAATGAAAACACAACATCAATTTTAAATAGAGTAAAATCAATAAGACTATGCTTACAAGAGAAATTGCAATAGAAACAGCCAAAACATTTGTTAATGAGTTACTATCTAATGGAATAAAATTAGATAAGGCTCTGTTATTCGGTTCTTATGCTAAAAATTATCAGAATGAGTCATCAGATATTGATGTTGCATTAGTATCTGAGATGTTTACAGGTTTTGGTTTTGAAGATAGAAAATATTTTTCAAGAATTAATATTAAGAAGGAATTTATTGATATCGAAACAAAAACTTATGCGACAAAGTATTTTGAAAGCAGTGACCCTTTTATCGAAGAAATTAAAAAAACAGGAATAGAAATTTATAATAGAACAGAAATTTAGCTGATTCTTGATTATTTCATTTACATTAATTATTATCTAAGAACAAAATTATAAGGCCACCCTTAAATACCTTCCCTAATTATGGAGGGGAATAAAAGGGGTGGTTTTTATAATTTATAAAAAACCCTTATTTTTGTATTGTTATTATTGGCGATGGAGTTCGCCATCGAACGCTGAGAAAGCTGATGACTCCTGTTAAAAGTAATCATAACGATTTCTTTTGACAGGAGTTTTTTTTTAAACATAAGTTCAAAAATAACATGAAAGATATAGCAGTTGCTTCAATAATCGCATTTATAGTTCTAATCGCATCGGTAATATCAATAGAATTCGGCATTGCTGCAGCAATAATTGAAATCATACTCGGTGTTGTTGCAGGTAATACCTTCAATTTACAACCCACTGCTTGGCTCACTTTTATTGCTTCGCTTGGAGGAGTTCTATTGACTTTTCTGGCAGGTACTGAAGTTGACCACAAAATTTTAAAAGAAAAGTTTTGGACGAGTGTTCTTATAGGCGGCATATCTTTTATCCTTCCATTTCTATTTGTATTTGGTTATACCTATTATATAGCAGGCTGGACATTAGATGCATCTAAAATTGCAGGAATTGCACTCTCAACGACATCCCTTGCAGTAGTATATGCTGTATTGGTTGAAACAGGTTTGAATAAAACAGAACTTGGAAAAATATTGATGGCTTCGACATTTATTACCGATTTTGGGACAGTGCTGGCTCTTTCGATTTTATTTTTACAGTTTAATTATTTAAGCATTGTATTTCTTATATTTTCTACTTTACTGTTAATACTCGGTCCTAAATTACTCAAATTCTTTTTCCAAAGGTATGGCAATAAAGTGATTGAACCGGAAATAAAATTGCTGTTCTTAATCTTATTTTTCACAATGTTTATTGGAGAAATAGGTAGCAGTCACGCTGTACTGCCAATATTTATTTTTGGATTGCTTCTTTCTCCATTCTTTGCAGAGAACAAACAATTTATCAGGAAGTTGAGAACAATAGGATTTGCACTGATTACACCGTTTTTCTTTATCAAGGGTGGAATGTTAGTAGGTTTTAATGATTTGATTACAAACATTTCTTTGATATTAATTTTATTAGCAATTAAAGTGACATCGAAAATAATAGGAGTTTACCCAATAGCCCGGATGAGATTGCCAAGAGGTGGAAGAGTATTTTTAACATTGCTTATGAGCACCGGCTTAACTTTCGGAACGATTTCATCTGTTTTTGGATTGCAAAGCGGTTATATCAACAAATCACAATTTACAATACTGATAGCTGTTGTGATACTTTCAGCAGTAGTTCCGACAATAATAGCACAGCGTTATTGGGCACCAGCCTCACCCGAATTAAAAGAGGAAATTTCCGAGAGAGGTGAAATGGATTAATCACAATTACATTAATTTGCATTTTTTAAAAGATGATATTATTAATAAATATACATTGAATATTTAAACTTTAATTCTTATTTATCAATAACAAGTGAAATTCGATAAAAAATCAGCTATACGTTTCATTATTCTTCTCGGAATAATAAGTCTGCTGGGTGATGTTATGTATGAGGGTGCCCGCAGTGTAAATGGTCCCTATCTGAAAATATTGGGAGCAAATGCAGTTGTTGTCGGATTTATTGTCGGTTTGGGTGAATTGCTCGGCTATGGAATACGTATTGTTTCAGGATATTTCACAGACAAAACAAAAGCATACTGGCTGTTTACGATTATCGGTTACGGTGTATTAATAACTGTACCGCTCTTGTCTTTAACAGGTGTCTGGCAGTTTGCGGCATTGTTTATGATTTTGGAGAGAATAGGCAAGGCGATACGAAGCCCGGCAAAAGATACGATACTCTCGCAGGCGACTAAGCAGGTGGGTACAGGTTTCGGTTTTGGACTGCACGAGTTTTTCGACCAAATTGGAGCAGTTATTGGCCCTCTTATTTTTGCATCTTTGTTCTATTTTATAGGCAGTGGTTCAAAGTCTACAGCTGATTATCAAAAAGGATATTCAATTTATTTTTATGTTTTTATTTTGTTAATGGCAGCCGTTTTTTTTACGTACTTTTTATTCAAAAATCCCGAGAAATTTGAAACAGCAAAACCACAAACAGAAGATGAAGATAAATTATCGAGAACTTTTTGGTTATACACCGTATTTACTTTTCTGGCAACATTCGGTTTTGTCAGTTTTGTTTTAATCGGCTACCATTTGAAGCAGAACAATATTATCAGCGATTCGGCAATCCCTCTGTTCTATGCAATAGCAATGGGTGTGGATGCCGTTATTTCTTTGGTAATCGGTAAAATTTATGATAATCTGAAGAAAAAGAGAAACAACGAACAGGAAGGATTGCTTGCCTTATTTATTATTCCGATTTTAACCGCAATAATACCTGCTCTTGTTTTTTCAAGTAATGTAATATTGATTTTTATTGCCGTATTCATTTGGGGTGTCGTTATGGGTACTCACGAAACAATAATGAAAGCCGCTATCGCAGACATTACATCAATGAAGAAACGAGCTACGGGATATGGGATATTTAATACTGCTTATGGTTTGTCCGTTTTCATCGGAAGCATAGTAATAGGTTTATTATACGATTATTCGATAACCTTGTTGATAATAATTCTAATATTTTTTGAGATTTTATCAATACCTGTTTTATATAAATTGACTAAGGAAGTAAAAAAGACATAAATGAAAAGTGAAATATTAAATACAAACGAACTGACTCATTTCTTCGGTGAGAAGTTTGAATTTATTGATTCCGGTTTTTCAACCGGTCAGTTTAATATGGATTTTGATGTTCAGAGAACAATTGATGTCGCAGAAGGCAAGGCATTACCAATGTTTCGTGTGTATGGATGGATTCCCTGGGCTGTTTCGCTGGGATATAATCAGAAAGAAGAAGATATAGATAAGGAGAAATGTGAAAAAAAGGGATTTGATCTTGTCCGAAGGCCTACGGGCGGTAGGGCAGTACTCCATGCCAACGAAATCACATATTCTGTGGTAGTCAACTTACCCGATGGAAGAACTATTCACGATATTTACAGGGAAATTCATACAATTTTATTAAAAGCATTTATTTCCATGGGCTGTAAAAATATTGGGTTTCAAAAAGCCCAGACTGACTTCAGGGAGCATTATAAAAGTCCGGGAATGTCAGTATCCTGCTTTACGAGCTCGGCAAGATATGAAATCGAATATGAAGGTAGAAAAGTAGTCGGAAGCGCCCAAAGACTTTTCGGTAAAACTTTACTTCAGCATGGTTCAATATTATTATCGAAGGGTCATGAGCAAATTGCTGATGTAATTAAATCAAAAAATGAATCTGACAGAGAGAAACTGCGTGGATACCTGTCAAATCACTCATCTACACTCGAAGAATCTGCAAGCAGGGAAATAAGCCATGATGAATGCAGGGAAACAATTTTGAAAATATTTAAGGACGGCTCAATGAATTCATTTTTTTTTGAATAATAAATATCGTTTAACGATCTATAATTTTAAAAGCACCAAAAATCAGCAATCTAAAATCGGTGTTCCCTGTTCTTAAATTATTTTTTCAGATTTTTGGAACTCCCCTTAAATAATTCGGCACACCATTTAATAAAAAAAATTTTAATAATAAAATATATGTGGTCAATTTCGTTACAATAACAAATGAATATTTACTACATAAATATCATTGTTTTTGCTATTAAATAAAATCATGCAGATTAATTTTTTTTTAATATATTAGATATTTCCTGATTTAATTTTCAGGGTAAATAAAACTAATTCAATCTTAGGAGTGTAATTTGCATTTGAAAATATTGACAAGGAAAAAAATAAAAAATTTTAAAATACAAGGATTACTATGATAAAAAATTTCTATTACCTTATCGGACTAATAATTATATTATTTTGCTCACGCATTGATGCACAAAGTTTTGACCCCGCAGCCATACCTCAAAAGTATGGTTCGACACATTGGGGAACAGATTTCTGGCTGACATTTCACCCTAATTATCAAGTTCCCCAATCTTCTAATTCAATCAGGATTTACATAACTTCAACAGTAGAGACATCCGTAAAATTAGATGTACCCGGCAAAGACTACCATACTCAGTTGAATACAATTCCGAACAATACTATTCAATTCGATATTCCGATTACAATAGGTCAGCCTATTTCAGGAGGAATGTCGTTGCCACCTCCAATCGAGCAGGTTTATGACGGAGCAGGTATTCATATCACTTCAATGGACCCTATTGTTGTGTATGGTTTAGCAAGAGGCAGCGGGTCAAGCGACGGGTATATGGCTTTGCCGGTATCTACATGGGGCAAGGAATATATTATTGCATCATGGGCAGACGGTTCTAATAATAAAACCGAATATATGCCAAGCTATGCAAGCGTTATTGCGGCTTATGACAACACAAGAGTTAGTTTCATCCTTGGCGGGAACAGTGGAACCGGAACAAGCGGCGGTATGAAACCCGGTGAATTAAAACAATTTACTCTTTTTAGGGGAGATGTTCTTGTTGTTCCATCCATAGAAACTAATTCCGACTTATCGGGAAGTAAAATTTTATCGAACAAACCTGTTGCCGTCGTTACAGGAAACAGATGTGCTGCCATACCCGAAACCGAAATCACCTGCGACTACCTAATTGAAATGGAATTGCCTACTCAAGTTTGGGGTAAAGAGTTCCACATCGGCCCAATCAACAAAAGGAAAAAGAACCCAATAATCAAAATAATGTCTAAAGAGGAAGGGAATAAAATCTATAAGAATGGTATTGAAATTGCAACAATTAAATTTATAGGTGGTTTAGAAGGTGATGGCTGGCTCAGCTTGAGAACCGACAACGGTAATCCGGTTCCAGTTACTATAAGGTCGGAAAAGCCTTCCTGCATAACATTATTTAATCCGTCAAGGGGCGAGGACACTGTGAATATTGACCCATTCCAGATGCTTCAAATCCCGGTTGAACATTATCAAAAAGAAATATTTTTTACGACACCAAATGCTAAGAACTATATTGAATTTCCTACTAACTATATCAATATAATTTATGAATCGGATAATATAGGAACAGTTCCCGATGATTTGGAATTTGCCTGGGAATCATTCGGGAAATTACAGTGGGAAAGGATAAATTTGACAAGTCCTGCTCCCGGCACTCCCTTTATTGGGACTTTAAGCGGTAAAAGATACTATCTTAAGCAATTCCAGCTGCCCGAATTTGGTACTTATAAAATCAGAGCCGACAGTCCTATTATGGTGTATTCTTATGGCTATTCTGCAACCTCATCTTACGGCTACCCTGCATCTGCGGTTTTAGCTAATCTCGAAAAAGGACTCGACACATTAGCTCCTGTACCTGTTTACACAGTTGAATGTGATGGCACTGTTTATAATGCAAGTATTGAGGATTATCCCCAAAACAATGACCGTTCTAATTTATCTGTTGTAGGTTATCAAAATAACAGTAGTTTCAATTATAATTTTTCTTACACAACTTTTATTCCGGGCGAAAAAAATAAAACCAACTGGAACCTCGACGTTAAGGACAAGAGCAAGGATGCCAGAGCTGTTATCACCTTTGGCGACAGAACCGGACACGACACAACCATCGTCGTGGATTATTTAGTAAGAAAACCTGCATTCAGACAAAAATCTTATGACCTTGGTTTAATCAGGGCAGGAAATGATACCGTGGAGGATATGTGGCTATTAAATCAATCTCCGACAGCACCTCTTATTCTGAATAATATTTTTTTAAAATATAATGACAGAGGTTTTGAACTTCTTGACGAAAACTTGAATGTTTTGAGTTTTCCATTTATACTTGCACCACTCGATTCTGCGAAGCTAAAACTTAAATTTACCGGTGTACAACCAGGATTGTATTCGGATTCCGTTGGAGTTAGCGATGATTGCTCAACATGGATATTAGGTTATGTCAAGGCAGAAAGCGGGAAGCCTAAAATTTCGCTTTCTGACTTTACCTTCCCTGATACATACTTGCAGGCAAAGGCTTCCGGACAAATTGTAATTAGGAATGAGGGTAATTTCAATCTTGCTATTACAGATTTCAATCCGCCCGGCGACCCTGCATTCAAAATTGTTATCCGGGAAATTTCCGTATCCAACCCTTTAGTATTAGCCCCTGGCCAGTTTTTTACATTCGAAGCTGCTTTTGAACCAACCCAGGAGAAGGATTATATTGACTCTGCCGTATTCGTTAGCGATGCGGCTGAGACTGACCCGACAACAATTTTGTCAGGTAAAGGTATTGTTAGAACCGGTGTCCCGGATGATAATCCGAATACTAATTATCCGGCAATTTATCCCAATCCTGCCGATGACAGACTCGTTGTCAAATTCGATAAACTGCTTTCAGTATTTAATGTAAAGATATTTAATATATATGGTAATAATGTTGAAGAAAAGACAGTTGAAAATGGGAGAACGGGTTTAACCTTAGATGTATCTAAGCTGTCAAACGGTGTTTATTTCATGCTTATTAACAGCATGAATGGAACTCTGAAATCGAGTTTCAGTATATTGAGATAAATTGGTAATATTTAAGAATAACCCCAATTTTCAGATTGGGGTTTATTTCCTAATTATGAAATGAGGTTAAAATTAATCTTCAGCGAGGACAATAATCCTGTCTTCTTTTGAAAATACCACTCCTTCGGATTTATCGGGATTCACAACCACACCAAAGAATTTATCGGGTTTGTAAGCATTTTCATGGATTCTATAACCAAAGGCAACCTCTCCGAATTGTGCCGCAGATGCTATTACAGTATAAAAATTAACCGACTTCCCAATTTCGACATAATCGGAAACGGGTTTAAGGTATATTTCTGAGCCTTCGGCATCGAAGAAATCATCAAAAACATATTTCAAATATTTATTTTCGGAAAATTGTGTGAGCATAAGGCTTATGAGTTTATCGCTGATAATGAAATCATCCGCCCTGGCAACTTCTGCAAGTGATTGGTTGCGAACATCCAGCATTTCGCTGACAATGCTGAAATGCTTGCCGCACTGCTCCGAAATATTTCTCAGGTGCAGGAGGCAAATAAGGGTTTGTGCGTCAGCTTCCTGCAGGTCCATGCCTTTTGTATAGCTCAAAATAATTATATGGTCATAAGATGGTATATCAATTGAATCAAGCTGGCTCCTGAATGTGATGTTACCATACTTGAATTCGACATGTTTATTTTTCAATTTTGAATTAAGTTCGGCAACAGTATCCTCCATATCGTCATATTCTGCCATAATTAACACTTTGGAACCGGGAGCGGCATAATTATCGAGTTCCTTTATGATTCTGCTCCCTTTTTCATTCCAACCAAGAACTAAGGATTTTTCCGTAGGCGGCTTTTTTGTTTTTTCATGCTTAATCACACTGCGGTCAATCATAATGTCGGTCTTACCGGATAGAATAACTGTGTCGTCATCTTCGGAAATTGCAATGATTTTATCACCATCTTTAATCATAGTATTCATCGGCGGATTAACCTGAACTTTTCCGTTTTTGTATTGCAAACCTATGACAGCCGAGTCTTCATAAGCAAATAATGATTCTTTAAAGGTTCTTCCGATTAACCTTGGTTCATGCTGGAAGTAAATTTCATCGCCTGCATAATCGAGAAGTTCTGTGTAAACGACGCTCAGTCCTGACTGGCGGCAGGTTTGTGCTGTAACCTTAGCAACGACATCATAAGAGAGGACATAAGTTACTTCATCCCTTCCGACAACCGTTGCAGCCTCCAAATTGGCTTCTTCCTTGATTTCGGCAACGATGTGATACTTGTCTTTACGCCTGAGAGGATTATTCGTTAAGGCAAGAACAGATTTAATAACATGTGTATCGGGATTCGGTGCTTCCGGCGAAATAATAATAATTGACCTTGCATCGTGGGGATTGACCATTTCAATATCTGTTATTTCGAGGGGCCTGCCCGACCTGCAAATAACTTTTGTATTCTTTGTGTCAGGGATTTTTGCTTTAATCTCTTCTTCCATTTCGACTTTGTCTTTATCACCAAGGATTACAATAACAGAATCCCTTTTGTTTTCATTTGCAATTATCAACTCTGAGATGATTGTGAATATTTTTGGTGACCAGCGGATAATTAATGTGTGAGAGCTTTCGAGTATACGTGACTTACCACGACGCAGATAGTCAATCCGGTTTTTGAATGAATTAGTAATGATACCGATAAGTAAGCTGAGAAGAAAAACACCGCTCAGTGTAACGAATAGCATTACTATCCTGAAACCCCAGCCGGTGTCGTTGCCCATTGTTCCCGGGTCAAGACTCCTGATAAGACTATCCCAAATTGCCTCTATGTATGATATGGAGGATTCGGTATCCTGTGTAAATTGTGCGGCTGCAACGATTGAACCTGCAATTATGACGACAATAATTCCAATGACAATCAGCCACCAGAGCAATACAACTGTACCTGCCGAGAGCGTGTTTTCAAATCTATACCTGAATCTTTCAAATAATGTTGGTTTATGATAACTCATAACAATCTTGTCTTCAATAAAATATTATAGATATTAAATCATAAAACTATAAACGAACAAAAATAACAGAAATTTCCATTAACTTGAAATTTCTTTTTTTTGAAAATTACTTTTTCATCATCATCATTTAGCCGCTGAATTGATTATAATTCAATCCTGTTCAAAAAATTTAATCAATATTATTCAATTATCATTAACCAATAAATCCTTAATTTTGCTCAATTTTTTATACGAGTGAGCAATTATTGAATGATTAAAAAAGAAGGTATTAATAAAAGAAAAATATATTTAACAGGAGTAATGACGGGAGTACTTCTTGCATTGTCATTTCCTCCTTTCCCACTACCATTGCTGAGTTTCGTGGCATTTGTGCCTTTGCTTTTCGCACTCGATTTAAAGCAATACAAAAAGCCTTTTCTGTTAATCTATCTGACATTTTTTATTTATCACGGTGGCGCAAACTGGTGGATAAGCTCCTGGCAATCAGATACAGACCCATTCCTGATGCTTTCAGGTTTTGCTATATGGCTTGTTCATCCTTTCTTTTTCTTTTTACCATTGAGTTTATTCCTTTTCATCAGAAAAAAATTCGGATTGAATATTGCATTATGGCTATTCCCATTTTCATGGGTAGGATTCGAATGGCTTCACAGCCTCGGTGACGTGGCATATCCCTGGATTACAATTGGATATACGCAAATCTACAACAGGATGTGGGTTCAGGCGGCAGACATAAGCGGTGTCTGGGGATTGAGTTTTATGATTGTAATGATTAATGTGATTGTTTATAAATTGATTTTGAGATACAATTCAATTCAGCAAGAGAATAAAAATTTTAAAGTTTTTATAAAGACACCTAAGGTAATAGCATTATCTGTCGGATTAATTCTTCTGATTGCAGCTCCAATGCTTTATGGTGCATTCAAGCTTCCGCAGTTTGACCATGCAAAACTTATAAAAGAAAAAAAATCAATTAAGATTGGTATTATTCAGCCTAATATTAATCCCTGGAGTAAATGGGAATCGAATGTGTACAGACAAATCAGGGAACATCGCCGAATCAGCGATTCACTTAGAAAAGCAGTCGGGAGGCTTGACCTCGTGATTTGGAGCGAAACAGCAATTCCATTCCTCAGCTTTGAATTTAACAGCGACCATAAATTTTCGTACATTCAGGACTGGGTTGATTCCTCAGGCTTTTCGCTTCTCACAGGTTTCACTGATATTTATTTTTACAAAGAGCCAAAGAAAGCACCTAAGACTGCGAAAGTTTTGCTTGGGGATTCGAGCAGAATTTATGATTCTTATAATTCTGCGATAGTCATTAATCCATATCCGAACAATACAGACACACAAATATACAGGAAGATGAGATTGACTCCTTTCGGTGAAAGAATACCTTATGAAGAACTGTTCCTTTTTGCAAGAAAGTGGGTTCAATGGGGGGTAGGTATATCGAGCTGGGCTTTGGGACCGAAGCAATCAGTCCTCGAAGTAAAAATCAGGGATATACACACTAAGATAGGGCCAATAATCTGCATTGAGTCAATATATCCGGGGTTTGTGAAGGATTTTGTTTCTTTGGGTGCAAATATACTCACAGTTATAACAAATGACGGCTGGTATGATTACACAGTTGGCCCAGAACAGCATTACCAGATTGCCTGCATGAGGGCAATCGAGACAAGGCGGTACATAGCAAGATGTGCTAATACAGGTGTTTCAGGTTTCATCACACCGGCAGGAACTTCGATCCTCAAAGCACCACAATACACAAAAATAGGCATTGCGGCAAGTCTGCCTTTATTGAATGAAAAATCCTTTTATGTAAGGTATGGAGACTGGCTGGTTTATTTGTGTTCAGGAATTTGTGTCCTATTTTTTATTATATCATTTTTCCGAAAATCAATCGTGAATTGAATATATTATTCTGTTTTAAATATAAGAAAAGTCATTCTGAACTTGGTTCAGAATCTATTTTTTTGCCGGGAATAGGAGTGTCAGAGGTTAATACTTACAGCAGATTAAAGCTATGGATGCTGAAATAAATTCAGCATGACAAAATAATATCATTCATTCAAATTTGCTTTTTACCTTTTTTTTTATGAATTTGAAAGATTGAAATGAATTTTCAATTTTGAAAACATATAACGATTATATATTAGGGAGTGATGAAATGAAAAGAGGATTATACTACTTATTATTTTTTGTGATAACTACAACATTTTGTTTTGCGTCAGTGCCGTATCATATTAGAATACAAGCCGAACAGCAGAAAAATAAACAAATAAATAATACCAGCATTGCTTATCAGATTCGCACTGAAGGACAGAGATTGCCCGATGGCTCTTATACACCGGATAAGATTTACAATATCGAAAGAGTTAGCCCTGAGCATTATTTACCAAATATGATTCATGTTAAAACCAGAAGCTATTACAAGCTGGGTAAAGGTGAGAAAATTCTCGGCTCATTATCATTGCAAACTGCACTTTCCGAGTTGAAAGTAATAAATTTAAGAGCACCTTTTGCAAAAAAAGCAGAAAATTCTATACAGTCGGCAGATGAAGAAAACATATCAAGAATTTATGAAGTATATTATGAATCAAATGTTGACCCTTATGAAGCATGTATGGAACTGATGAAAAATCCCGATGTGGAGTATGCGGTACCTATATTTAAAAGATATTTGTGCTTAAAACCAAATGACACAAGATACAATCAGCAATGGGGATTACCAAAAATAGGATTGGAAGCGGCATGGGCATTTAGCCAGGGGGATCCAAATGTTGTAATTGGTATTGTTGACACGGGGGTAGATTGGATTCATGAAGACCTTAATGCTAATATATATATTAATCCCGGAGAAGATGGCTTAGACGGGAACGGACAAAGTAAAAGAACAAACAATATAGATGATGATGGCAATGGCAAGATTGATGATTGGCATGGCTGGGATTTTGTGGGCAATATAACTTGGAATGAATATGTTCAAGGAATATTCAAAGCTGATAACGATGCAATAAACATAGGGAATAATCATGGCACTCATGTAGCCGGAGACGCTTCTGCAGTTACTAACAATGGTGTCGGCGTAGCCGGGCCGGGTTTTAAATGTAAAATTCTTCCAATTAAATGTTCTCCTGATAATCCCGGTGTAACAGCAAATATATTGACCGGATATGAAGGTATAAAATATGCCGCAGACATGGGATGCAAGGTCATAAACTGCAGTTGGGGCGGTCCCGTATCAAGTCCAGTTGAACAGGAAATAATTAATTATGCTTACAACAAAGGAGTTGTTGTAGTAGTTGCCGCAGGAAATGACTATGGCTTTAACATTGACCAGGGTGGTCAATACCCCGCTGCAAATGAGAACGTACTTTGCGTTGGCTCTTCAAACCAGAATGAAAAGGTTTCAGGATTTTCAAATATTGGCAGAAGAGTGAACGTTTATTCTCCGGGAAGCAGCATAATGGCAACATTACCAAATAATTCTTACGGCAGTCTTGACGGAACTTCCATGGCATCGCCAATCACAGCGGGAGTTTCAGCCTTAGTTGTCTCTGCTCATCCGACCTGGACTCCAAAGCAGATTATTCATCAAATTCGCAGTACATCCGATAATGTTTTGACCGCAGACCCCAACCTGAGAAGTTATTATTATGGCAGAATAAATGCATTAAATGCTCTTCAATTTAATAATGGTGGTTCCCAAAATATTCCCGGAGTTGAGGTAGAAACATATTCGATTGAAGGGAAATCAGCTTTAATTGATGGAACGATAACACAGGTTAATTTGAAAGTTACTAATTTTTTATCACCAGCTAACCGTTTAAATTTAAAAATAACATCTCTCAGCAGTTTCTTAACAATTGAAAACGACCAAATAACAATCGGAACATTAGGTAATTTAGAAAGCACCAATAAAGCTCTTCAGGTACAGCTTCAGCCTAATAATCCATGGTATAACGGAACTGCCGATTTGCTCTTAACCTTTCAGGCAGATAATTACACAGACTACCAGATTATCAGATTACCAATTAATATTAACAGTAACAATCAATACACGAGGGTTAATTATTTTAGTGACGAACAGAGGCCTTATTGGTCCGATGCAATGGCAACCTCAGAGACAAATGTCTGGGCTATTGGCGGCCTTTACGGAAATGTTGGCGGTTATCTGAAAAGGACAAATTCAGGAACAACAATTATAACACTCAATTTCCAGGCTGATACTGTATATACTGTTTTTGCATTCGATGAAAGAAGAGTTTATTTAGGTTCAGGAAATGACAAAGGACAGGCAAAAATTTTCAGCACCCAGTATGAAAATGGAGGTCAGACTTCCTGGGATGCCATGGATGTTTCAACCATCACAAGCTTTGTCAACGGCATACATTTCTTCGATAATAATAACGGCATTTTTCTTGGAGACCCCAAAAACAATAAATTTGGTATAGGAGTTACAAGTAACGGGGGACAGAACTGGACACAAATAAATGCCCCACCCGTACCATTATCACAGGAAACAGGCCTCGTTGGCTCAATATACTGGCATGGTGATAACTGCTGGTTTGGTACAACAAAAGGAAGAGTTTTCAGAACCACCAACCGGGGAATATCATGGTCCTCCGGTGCAATAAATAAAGCACTAAATATTTATTCCTTAGCATTTAAAGATGATTATAACGGTATAGCTGTATATTCCGAATCAACTCAACCTGATGCTGACAGGCTGATAGCTTCGACTACAGATAGAGGAGCTACATGGATTGGTAATAAATACAATATGACTCAAAATGGACATCTGCCTGTTCATGCTTTCTATCCTGATAGTTCTTCCATGATATATATTTTATGTTCAATGGGTGAAGTTCAGGGTACTTCAAACCAAGGGACAAGCTGGTATCCTGTACTTTCGGAAAAGGAAGCAAGGATGTATGTCGGCTCACATGTTTCAATTGGGCAAAACCGGGCACGGCTGTGGGAAATTGGTAAAACAGTCGGATTCCTGGATTTCGGATATATACCTATGAACGCTAACAGAGATTTGGAACTTACATCAGGTAATACACTCAATTTTGACACTGTAAAAATCGGAAGTTCAAAAATACAAAATGTCGAAATTAAGAATAACGGTAACGTTGATGTCAATATTTTTTCTGTATTCTTCAATTATCCGGCAGGTGTTGATTCCAGTGAATTTACTTTTTTTGGTACACCACCATCATATATTTCACCTGACGCACTGAAAAAAATAAAAATCAGATTCATTCCTTCTAAAATCGGACTCAGGACAGCAGGCCTGTATATTAAATCAGACGGTTCACCCGATGAATTTTCAATTGTGCTGACAGGATTTGCAAAGGATACCACCAACACAGCCGTTGATGATTTTAATTATAAAAATAATTTCTTAATTGAAAGTATTAATCCGAATCCTGCATCAGTTCAGGCTTTTTTAGGATTTACTCTACCGAATGACGGTAATATCCAAATCTCTGTTTTTAATTCACTTGGCATTGAAACAAAAAAGATTTTTAACGGAATTGCCACATCAGGTGAAAACGTAATACCGATTAATGTTGAAGACTTTTCCTCGGGTGTTTATTATATTAGAATGAAATTCGGTGAAAGAACTATAAACAGAAAGTTTGTTGTCAGCAGGTAGAAAAAAATATTTTTTTTTCTGATAAAAGGTTCGTAATGATTTTTATATCCCTCATAATGGCTGTCGCTCCGGCAGTCCTCGTACTGTTATACTATTACAAACAGGATAATGCAAAGCCCGAACCAAAGGGCTTAATCACAAAGATATTTTTCATAGGATTTGCAAGCATCATACCGGCAATTATTATCGAATTGATTCTTGACGCTGTTGCAGAAGCAATACTTTTTTTACCAATCATTTATTTCTTCATCAAATCATTCATAGTTGCAGGACTTGTCGAGGAATCTCTCAAGCTTTTTGTGGTAAAGCAATTCGCTTACAAAGATGCACACTTTGATGAGGTGATGGATGGTGTTGTGTATGCGGTCGTAGCGAGCATGGGATTTGCCTGTTTTGAAAATGTATTATATGTAACCGGCGGGGGCTGGACTCTTGCCCTTTTGAGAGCATTTACCGCAGTACCTCTCCACGCCGTTGCATCAGGCATAATGGGATATTACATAGGAAAAGCAAAATTTACACAAACTAAATCTGAAGAATCAAGCCTTATATTTAAAGGTCTGCTGATTGCTGTTCTCATTCATGGAACTTATGATTTCTTCTTATTCTCAATGCCTGTGCTTGGCAATGCGTCAGGTCTTTTTGTTTTACCTATAATTGTCGGTTCATTTTTGTTCCTGAAGAAAAAAATCAAGCTTGCGATTGCTGAAGATGTCGGTGAGGGAAGAACGACTGAAGAATATACTTTAAGCAGGTTGATGCCAATACCCGGTTTAGTCAATTATAATAAAATGAGTCGTTCTGAATTATACAGGCATCTCGAAATGGAAAGGATGCATAGTCAAATGCAGGGAATGAGCCAACAAAAACCTCAGCCTCCTTCTTTTAAGGAGGAATTGGAAAAACAGATTGAGACTGAGTCAGAAATTAACGGTGAATCAAAGGAATCGCCAGATAAGGAATAATTGGATATGGGGGATGAAAAGTAAAAGATGAACTTTAAGTAGTATTATTATTAAATTGAATAAATTACTTTTCCTTCTTTTAGAACTTTACTTAGAAAGCCACTCCTGTCGTAATTTTTATTAAGTATTATAGGTTCAATTCTATTGTCAATATTATCAACAAGTTCGTAAAGTTTTGCAGATAAATCCAAGTAATTACCTTTTACCTCATCAACGATGAATGCAACATCAATATCGCTGTATTCCCTTATATCTCCCCTTGAGTAAGAACCATATAAGATTACCTTCTCAAAGTTTAGGAAACTTTTTGCTTTATCAGCAAGAAGGATTATTTTTTCAATAATTGTTTCATCCATAATGAGAATTCTTTTAAATCTTTATAAATATTTTCACAATACTGGCGATTTAGTGTTTTAAATATTTCTTTTTTTTCAATTGGATATCTTGCTTCAACATTCAGAGGCATTAATTTATATAGAAGCTGCTTGTGTGAAGCTGATATTAAAGAATCCAAACCTGACTTTGAAGATAATACTAAGAGATTGTGAGTATATGGTGGTTCTTCTCCTATATATTTCCAATAATATGCTTTAAGCAATTTTTCTGATGAAAGATGGCATAAGAATCCAAAATGTAAATATCTCTTTGCCTTCAGGACAATTTTTGCAGTCTCAAGGTCATACATAGCTAATTCAAGCCAATACTCAACTTTTTCATATATATCCATAAGTACAAATTTAATTAATTTCTTAAATCGTTTGAGACCTTTTTAGCAATTATTATTTCAATGAGATAAAAAACTCTCTCAATTCCTACTTAATTAAAGAAGGAAATTAAATATGGGAAAAATAAAATTAAATAATTCCTACCAAATGTGATTTACACACTCTGCAATCAGATGAGCCAAAGCCTTTGACAGGTACAAATGCGCCTTTTTTCTTCATAATTTTTTGATTGTAATAACATTCTTTTCTTTCGGTGGATGGGTATTTCCTGACTTTTATTATTTCTGTGTGTCTTGATGATAGAAGGTAATCAATGTGCCAGTGGATTTTCTTTGCACCGGCGAGATGCCTTGCGATTCTTTGCTCAAGATTTTTCATTGCACTGCCTGTATAGACATAAAGACTAGCAGAGAAAGAACAAATACCAAGCGAGCCGACCTTGATTCTCAAATCTTTTTTCACATGGATATATAATTGATATGCACCTGAATTCATGGCTTTTTTTTATTTTTGAAGTATGTAATTAACCAATCAAATAATGGCACTGGAAGTACTTTAGCGATAAAGGAACCAAGAATAATCGTCTTCGGAAACTTTATTGTTGATTTGTTCTTTTTTATTCCTTTAACAATTATTTTTGCCGCTTTATCAGCTTCCATCAGCATTGGCATATAAAAATCATTTTTATCAGTTAAGTTTGATTTGATGAAACCGGGTTTAACTGTAATAACTTTGATTCCAAATTTCTTTAATTCAATTCTTGCAGATTCAAGGAAGTTGCTCATTGCCGCCTTGCTCGAAGAATAGGCAGATGAACCGGGCAAGCCTCTCGCATCGGCAAGTGTGCCAATTCCTACTATTTTTCCAGAGCCCTGCTTCTTCATGAGCGGAAGTACAGCAGTAACTCCATAAGCAATTCCGAAAATATTAACTTCATACATATACTTGAAAGTATCAATGTTCATACCATCAATATTTTCACTCCCTCCTATTCCCGCATTGAGTATTGCAATGTCAATTCCACCAAATGTCTTCAAAGCAAACTCAACGGCAGAGTTCATATTTTCCTGTATTGTTACATCACATACCTTAACGAAACCACTACCGCCCTTGCTTTCGAGCATCTCTTTCGTTATGTATAACTGCTCTTCATTTCTTGCAAGAAGTAAAACATCAGCACCCCTTCTGCCGTATTCTACAGATAAAGCCCTTCCAATTCCACTCGAAGCACCTGTTATTAATACTCTCTGTTTTTCACTAATCATTAATGCTATTAAAGAATAAAATTTTCAATTTCTAATAAATTTGCAATGTATTAATTTTCAAAGTTTTTACTAACATCCTGTAATCAAATTTTCAATGCTCAAAAGTTTATAAATTTGAATCGAACAAAATTATGTTATAATATTTGAATAAATAAAAAAACCTTATATAATCCACACAACCTTAGAAACAAGTAAATTAACCAATATCATTAACCTTGTTATTTTTTTAAATGAAAAATTGAAGTAAAATAAGGCAATAAGGTTGATGTAGGATATATAAGATTGTTACTAATGTCAAAATGGATGAAAATAAGGTTCGGTTTTTATATATTTGATTTTTAAAAATTTTAAATTGAAAATTATAAATTCATATTCTTCAATTTCTAATATCATTTTAACGAATTAATCAATACAATCATATTATAAAAGAGCAGGTCGAAATAGTTGTTTCTTCCCGTTACTCCTCCGTTTGGGTCAAGCTGTGCGAGTTTAATCCCTATGGATTCTGCGATTACTTTTGCGGGACCGGGATTAAGCTGTGGTTCAGTGAAGATTGCCTTTGCTCCTGATTTTTTTATCTTAGCGATTAAATCACCGGTATGCCTTGCAGAAGGTTCAACTCCCGGGTCAATTTCGATAGCACCACCATAATTCATTCCATACCTTTTAATAAAATACCTGAATGAAGGATGAAAAAGGAATATTGTTTTTCCCCGTATTTGAACAGTTCTTGCCTGAATCTGCAAATTCAGAAGTTCAAGTCTTGTAATAAATAATTTAGCATTATCGCGATAACTTTTTTCATTTGCTTTATCCAATTTTACAAGAATTTCTGTCAATTTCCCTACAATAGACTTAACTGCAAGAGGGTCAGTCCAGAAATGCGGGTCAATGATATCATTTGCTGATTCGTGAGATTCATTGCCGTGTTTGTGGGGTTCGGCAAAATTCATTTTATATTCTTCAGGTAAATAATCCATCAACCTGATTACATTTTTAGCTTGTATTTTCGCCGCCCAGCCGTCCAATTCTTCAGAAACATAAAACAATGCCTTTGCATTTTGCACTTTCCTTATATCAGATGGATTCGGTGCAAAAGTATGAGGCGAAGCTCCCGGCGGAACGAGTGCAGTAACATCAGCAACATTATGTGTAATCTCTTCCAGAATAAATTTGACAGGATAGCCGGTAACAACAAATACTGGTTTTTGAGAAAATACAGTATGAGTCTCGTTTATTGCAAAGAATAATACAATCAGAGAAAAAGCAATAATTTTTTTCATATTCTAATTTTATTTTGTAATAAAGAACGTATGCAATTACGTAAAACAAAAGTATTAATTTTGGTATAATTTATGCAGTTATTTTATAATTAATTGAATAGACACGACTTTTAAGTCGTGGATGGCTTGGATTTGAGTGGGGATTAATCCCTTAAAAAAGCATTCACCAATCTAAAGATTGGTGTTATTCTTATAAAATAATGATTATCATAATTTTATAAACCCATAATTATGGGTTAAATATTTGTGAAAAATTGATTAAATTATACATAAATTTTTATTCCTATATGGTTTCAATAAATCAAACTAAAGTGGTACATAGAAAAGATATGACAAAGTTTTTACTGATAGCTGTACTATTCTTTGCTATATCAGGAACAGTAAAGTCCCAGATTGAATATGCAAGTCCGGCGAACTGGCTTTTTCCGGATGGAAATCCCGAAGGCACTCATTGCCAGAAAATTGCTTCTCAACCACAGCCATTAAACTACTTTGCAATCAAATGGTCATCATCAGCCATTGCAGGCGATGTTCAACCACTTGTCGGAAATATCATCAACAATTCAAAGTTGAATTCAGTTTATAGTTATGCCCCGAATGAAATCTGTGCTGTAATTGGCGATAAAATTGTTTTGCTCGATGCAACAGGAAAAAAGGTCGAGACTGAATTGCCGAAAACAACATCCGGAATTAAATCAATTTCAATATTGTTTGACACGACTGATACATATATCAATTCAAGGCCCGGTAGTCTTCTTATTATGGGACTTGAAACAATGGAAGTCGAAAATCTCAGGGACAGCCTTGCTTTTTCTTATCTGGCAGGTTATGACCCTGTATTCAGGCAGTTCAAAATACTGAATCGTCTTGCATTAGATTTGCGTCCCTTCAATCCAAACATCTTTGCAAGCATAAAACCTGTTTTTGCGAAGAAAACAAATAACGAGGTTTCGATTTATTCTATAGTCAATATGAGCAAGCCTGATACAACGGCACCTGTAGCTCCATTCTTCAGGGGTATGGTTCAGTTTAATACAGGAAATATGATACAGGCATTCCCATATCCTGATGTAGGAGATATCAATTCATCCAGAGTAATGCTCGGCCCTGAATGTCATCGTGGACAGCCGTCATTATCAACATATAGCTGGGGACTGAATATGCTTCTGCCTGTGTATCCTGCATTTAATTTAATTGATACCGTGCAAAGTAATGTGTTGATGACTTCAACAAAAACTGATAAACCTTATCTTGTTGGGTTGAATCTTACTGACACGGTAGTTTATTCAGGTGTTGGAGCAGTTCCTTTGAGCAGTTCAATACCATTAACAAGCTCAAGACCGTTTATTAAACCATACTATATAAATATTAATGACCAAAATTCTTCGGATAGTATTTTCATTCTCATTGCCGAGCAGTACAACAATCTCGATAGCTCACACGGACAGGCAAGACTTCATCTGCTCAATACACAAGGAACTTTTCTGACATTGCCGATGGAACAAAATCCTGTTGATAATCCGTCTTTCAATGGAACTGATAATCATTACTGGTCTGTTGCTGTCGGTAATGTTGACGGACTTATCACAAATTCCTGGTTCCCTTATTATCCGAATAATTTCGGCAACGAGCTTGTTGTAACCCAAAGTTCGAGAGACTTTGCTGTTGCTCAAAACAGGCTTTCAATAATTAGATATAACAGCGGAGCAAGACAGTTAAAACCCTCACCGCCTAACACATACTTATATCAATTTGACACATTATGCTCACAAAGAATCAACGGTTGGGTTGCCGCAGTAAATGATTTAGACGGTGCCGCCGACAAAAAGGATGAAATCGTTCTCATTGACGGCTCGACGATGAGAATAATGAGAATGAGGGATTATGCAGACCTTCAATTCCGTGCAGGCTTTCCTTTCGATACTGTTTTTACACATACATTCTTAGGGCAAACAATTTCAAATGCATGTATTGCCGATTTGGAAGGAGACGGATTAAATGACCTGATTGTAACTACTTTCGACAGCACTTATATTTTTGGAACAATACTTGCAAATGCTATTGATGTTGTTGAACCATTGACAACAAACACTTATTGTGCAGGCGATACAGTTGTCATTCGTTGGGCAAATATAGTTAAGGACAGAAACGGAGTGAATATACTGT
Source organism: Bacteroidota bacterium (assembly GCA_021824625.1). GTDB lineage: Bacteria > Bacteroidota > Ignavibacteria > Kapaibacteriales > UBA2268 > XYC2-FULL-35-21. The sequence goes on from JAKAKE010000084.1 coordinate 56,586, forward strand.
ATAAGCCCCTTCCGGGATATTTCCCGAATGATACGACTATTACAATTCGTAATTCATATCCGAATACCGGTGTTACTGTCACATATCTTTATATTGTTGACAGTCTGACACTCGGTACTCAAGGCTACTTCATCGTAGAGAATGAATTTCAGAAACATGTCAAAGACAGTACTGCAATTCAGATATTCAACAAGCCACATCTTGATAGTTTACAGTTTAATAAGCGGGTATTTTTTCCCGGTGAAACTCTGACTGCAAGCGGTGTAGCACTTTGTGTTGATTCGATTGCATTGGAATACAAATACAGAAGCGATTCTGTCTGGACAAGAATGAATGTTATCACAGTTGGAAATAATCAGAATTTCAGTATAGATGCTGTTATTCCCTGTGTTAATTTTTTCCGATGCGAAAGTGTTGATGCAGATAGTTTATTGGATATTCAGCTTCTCGGAATTAAGGGAATATATACCGATACATCATTAGTCACAACGATAAGAATAAATCCTGTTCGATTCCCTGTAACAATTGACACTTGCACTTCAATATGCAAGGTAAGGTATTTTTCGTGGAATCCTGCCGGATTCCAATATGCCTGCGACAGCATGGGTATTTATGTTTCATACAATTGCACTGGAACATTCGAATTATTAGCAAATGTCGTATTATCAGACGGGCAGTATGAATGGGATTTACCTCTGAATCTTCCTGATTGTGTTACAATCAGATTCTGCTGTATCAATTCCTGCATCAGGTTTGATACAAATTTAACATTCAACCGTGTGCAGTACATAAATATTGTAGCTCCCAATCCATTCAAGCCGCCGCTTGAAACAGCAGATATTGTATATAAAGTGCCGGCAGAAACAAATGTTACAATCAGAATTATTGACCAGAATAATAGACTGGTAGCCGAACTTGCGAACAGTAAATCTTGTTTGCCCGGTATTTCTTACTGTGAGAAATGGGATGGGACAATCTGGAACGGCTCTTATGCAGCTAACGGGATGTATTATGTCGTACTCGAAATGTCGAATGGAATAAAAGAAGTACATCCAATATTTGTTAGGAAATAAACGTTTACCTATTTATAAAGTATTAAATTATTATTTTTATATAGTACGATTAATTTAAAATTTTCAATTTTTAATTTTCAGTGAATTTTTAATTTTAAATTTATAATTTGAAATAGACAATATATATAACAATTTACTAATAATATTGGTTATGAAAATTATCAAATTTATTTATTTTAAATTCATTTTAAATTTCAAATTTTAAATTAAAAATTTCTTCAAAAATGCATCTAATGAATAATAAATAAGCATATTGAATATTATGTAAGACAAATTGATAGTAATTAGTTATGAGAATACTTGTAATTGAAGACGAAAAGAAAGTATCTAATTTCATAAAGCAGGGACTCGAGGAAGAAAGATACATTGTCGAAGTTGTCAATGATGGAGTTTCCGGCTTGGAAATGGCAATGAATAATCAATTCGACGCTATACTTCTGGATGTGATGCTCCCGGGCAAGGATGGTTTTACAGTCCTGAGTGAACTTCGTGATGCCGGAGTTTCAACACCTATATTAATGTTGACAGCTAAAGGTACAACCGAAGACCGAGTGCATGGACTAGACCTCGGTGCAGACGATTACCTGCCAAAACCATTTAGTTTCGACGAGCTTGCAGCACGGTTACGTTCAATTCTAAGGCGTTCCAGCCCCGAAAAGACTACCAAGCTGAAATGCGGAGACCTTGTACTCGATACCGTTTCCCATCTTGCGTTCAGGTTTGGACAGGAAATCGAGTTGACTACAAAAGAGTATGCTTTGCTTGAGTACTTGATTCGCAATAAAAACAGGATTCTCAGCCGCAGTACAATTACCCAGCATGTCTGGAAGCACAGCTTCGACCCCGAATCGAATATTATTGACGTATATATCAAAAGACTCCGTTCCAAGATTGAACATGAAGACGGCTCCAAGCCTTTGTTGCAGAGCATTCGCGGCGTCGGTTACAGGATGAGAGATTTACATCATGAAAAAAACCACGCTTAATCTTTAGTGATAAGTGTGAAATGTTAAATGTTAAGTGCTGAATTGAAATTCTATTTAAATGATTGCTTATAACAATTATTTCTATATAACTCATTGATTGTTAAATTGAAAACATTAACCTCTTATTTTGATATTAAGAAAATAATTTTAAATGACAGTTATTAAATTTAATAAACTGATTTTGTTGAGGGTTCAATGAGTTATTTTTATTCAAAAATCAAATTTATTCTTATCTTAACATCCATTTACTTTCTTACTTTTTCATGCAAGGAGAATACAACAAATCCTATTGATGAGAAAACAATCTATCAGGATTCAGGTAAAAAAGCATTAGTGATTATTGTCGAAAACAAGAACCTGATTGCATTTTCAGATGAAAATATGTTCCGTTCATATAAAAGTGTAATTTTACCTCTTTTATCAGAATTGTTTGATGTACCCGATGATTCCCTGGAAAATTTAACATTAGCTGAAATTATCGAGAACTATGGCGAAACCTGGCAGGTGAATCAGATTGCCGATGCCGGTAAAAATTATTATGATAAAATAATTAAACTAAACGATGAAACTGCAACAATCGCTTCTTTTCTCGATTCTCTTAAAAAACTCAGTTCGGATGGATATACAATTGACGTTGTACTGAATCTTCATGGCTCAATGACATCCCTGGTATTTACTGATACAGACATTGATATAGGTACATTAACTCAGACAATAGAATCAAATGGTATTGATATTCGTGCATTATATCAAACTGCCTGTTATGGAAAGTACGGATTAAATTTTTGGAATAACATCGGATTGTACGGTGCAAACGGTGCCGAAGATTTAAACAAAATAACATTATTTTCTGCCGCTTATTTTATAAGCGAATGGACATCCGGCAAAACTTATGAGGATGCAGTTTATTCCGCTTATCAATTAGAGATTCAAAAACTAAGAACATATAATAATATTTTACCCGTTGATTTATATTTTCTCACACAGGAAACTTTGTTAAACAGCCTGCAGAGAGTGGCAGGCAGGGACACAAAAATTTTGTGGAAGAATGTACCGAAAAAGGATGTAATGTTTTAAAAATCCCTGTCAGGTGTTACACCTGACAGGGTTGTTAATTCCCTGTCGGGAGTAACTCCCGACAGGGTTGAAATGGATTTCAGGCAAAACTTATGAGGATGCAGTTTATTCCGCTTATCAATTAGAGATTCAAAAACTAAGAACATATAATAATATTTTACCCGTTGATTTATATTTTCTCACACAGGAAACTTTGTTAAACAGCCTGCAGAGAGTGGCAGGCAGGGACACAAAAATTTTGTGGAA
>JAKAKE010000084.1:59977-67218 GCA_021824625.1 Bacteroidota bacterium
AATTAGAGATTCAAAAACTAAGAACATATAATAATATTTTACCCGTTGATTTATATTTTCTCACACAGGAAACTTTGTTAAACAGCCTGCAGAGAGTGGCAGGCAGGGACACAAAAATTTTGTGGAAAAATGTACCGAAAAAGGATGTAATGTTTTAAAAATCCCTGTCAGGTGTTACACCTGACAGGGTTGCTAATTCCCTGTCGGGAGTAACTCCCGACAGGGAGAATTGTCAGATTAGAAGTAAACATTTGCACCGACAGCAGAGCCGCCGAGATTCAGTGTATTCTGGTTGTTTAATGCAGCAGAGTATGAAAGCATATTATATCCAAAACCCATCTGGATAAATACTGAAACAGTTTTTGATGAATTAAGGAAACCTTCAGCACCAAAACATGCGAATATCATTATCAAAGAATTTGTTACGTCATCATTTCCGGAAGTAAATTTCGGCAAATTAGTAAAGCTGAATCCTGCTCCGAGATAGGTCATAACATCGCCATGTCTCAAGTAATATTTTCCCCCGGCAGTAAATGAAAGGGTTATAACCGGATCTGGTGCCTCCCCGGATTGAGGGGATTGACCTACACTCAAATACCCTACACCGAATTGCAATGCAAATGACTGGCTAAATAAGTAAACCAGATTCGCAGAAGCTGTAGGTGCTAAAGTTACATTATTCAATGAACCACTTGGTAAAGCAACTGATTGAGTGACACCTGCAGGTAGAGCAATTCCTGCATTCAATCCCCATGCGCCGCTTCCGAATTGTGCGTTTGCTCCTATGGTAAGACTAAAGGTAATAATAATAGCTATTATTATCCTATTAGAAATGTTCCAGAATCTATTCATAATAATTCCCCGTTATAATTAATAAAAATGTTATTTAAGTTTAACAATCTGACAAAGAAAGTTTTTTTGCTTTAAAAGGAATTATCAATTAAAATTTGTTTATTTTCTTTTAAACAATTATGACCAACTAAATAATTATTTTGCTGAACAGAAACATATTTACAAATATAAAAATTTTGAATTAATGAAAACAAGAAAAAATATTTTTTTATACCGCCGCCGGTATATGCTGTGGATTTCAAAAGAAGAATGTCATTATATAATTCAGATATAACCCAAATCGGTTATTACAACAGTCATTAGCGGTAGATTCCCTGATTAAAATGTAAAGTATAAATTTAATCCCACGATTGTTGGTTTAAATCCCCGCAGTTTGCTGCGAAAAAATAGAAAAAATAATTTAGATACTCCGCTGTTTGAGGCGGAGTAGTTCATTATAAAAATTCACTCTTAAACTATCGGCTTGTCAAATATTCTATAAGTCTTATAATTTTCGCCGTTCATAGTCATTGTCAGCCCGCGATTCATCATAACATTATCTTCGAGTATCCAGCCGGCTTCACCATTTTTAAAATTAGTAATCCTTCCACGTTCGAGAAATTCATAATAAAGTATTGAATCAATGCCTGTTCTCTGGTATTCTGGCAAAACCCCGAGGACGATGATTCTTAAGGTATTCATCATTTTCTTTTTTGTCATCAGATGCCATAATGCCGGAAGCAGCCTCCCTTTCTTATTGTAAATCAAGCATTGGTTTATGTCGGGCAATGCAAGAGCGAAACCTGCAACTTTGCCTTCTGATTCGGCAATGAGAGCGAACTTCGGGTCAGCGATCTGTCTTAAATCTTCAGCAAGAAAATCAAACTCCTCATCTGTCATTCTCACAAAACCCCAGTTGGGCTGCCATGCCTTATTATAAACATTTTTGATTGTATCAACATCCTTTTTGAACTGTTCCTTTTTCTTGAAATTGACTTCTCTTATGGTAATTTTATATCTCTGTCTTAGGGAATTTTGGACTCTTTGCATTTTCTCGGTAACAAAAGTTTCTAATGTAAGCTTATAAGCGAACAAATCCTTTGCTTTTTCGAAACCTGCTTTTTCAATTAACCTGTGATAATATTCAGGATTATAAGGCATCAAAATTACCGGAGGGTACTCGTATCCTTTGATAAGACAACCGAGGTCATCGTTTGTCGAAGGATTCATAGGGCCCCTCATTACAGACATTCCATTCTCCCTGAGCCATTTCCCTGCGTAATCAAATAAAGCATTAGCTATATCCTGATTGTTAGTACATTCAAAAAACCCGAAAAATCCAACCGTATCATTATGAGTTTGATTGTGATTATTATTTATTATTGCGGCTATTCTGCCAACAACTTCATTGCCTGATTCTGCAAGAAATAATTTTATTTTTGAATGTATGAAAAATGGATTTTTATTTACATTTAGCATCTTCATTCTTTCGGAAATAAGAGGCGGAACCCAGTTTGGCCGGTTTTTATAAAAATTCCACTGGCTTTTTATAAAACGCAGCAGCCCTTTTTTGTTTTCGACTGTATTAATTTTAAAATTCATAATGTTCCAATTGTGTAAAAAAAGTATGTAAATAAACTTATATATTTATTTAAAAAAAAAATAATAAAATTTAATTTAAAGAATAAATCCAAAAGGAAAAAAAGATTAATGAAATTATTTTTTATTGAATTTGAATGTATCTCTAATATTATCGGTGATTATTTCTGTTATTAATCCCGCAGGTATGAGTTCAAAACCATCGGAAATGGGACTTTCTTTACACTTTTTAAATGATTCTGCAACCACTAATAAGGGTATTCCTATTTTTTTTAGAGATTGTGCAAGATATAATGATGGGGCACCATTTAATACATCTCCTGAATACAAAACAGCATCGGCACCTAACAGTCCAAAATCAATTTCAGGTATAATATCATCTTCACTCAACACATAACACTTTATATTCAAAACCTTTAATTGAGCCCGCCATATTTCACTGTAATCAATGCCATTCCATATTGATTGAAGAACATAAACAATTATGTCAGAATTAGTCTTTGAGATTATGTTATAAACAGTAGAACTATATGAACAAGTCAATATTGATGTTTTTTCTTTTTTAAATAGTTTATCGTTTGCAAGGGCAACACAAGAATCAGAAGCCAGATTCAAACCGGATTCAAGTTTTATTAAGAAATTTACCATTTCTGATTTGGTTGAAAATCCAGGGTATTCATTGATGAATATATTTAAAATATTTGTTGGTGCCGTCATGTGTGGTTTTGACGAGAGAAGTTCGACGGCTAAATCCAGGATAATTTTCTTATTTGATTCATCAATATAATTTACCGCATCAGTAAGAAGTTTGAGAGTATTTCTTGCAATAACCGTACTCCCGTTTGCGAAGTCATTTTTGATTGCTTCAATTCTTACCCGGAACTCAGAGGGAAGTGCCGTCTCTTTAGAATTAAACACTCGTATTGTCATCGTTAATATTAATATCGAGGCACCATTCTTTGGCAAGCCAATCGAGGAGCTCGGATTCATTCTCGTCAAAGAAATCAGCTTCGGCAATTTCAAATAAAGTGCCATAAATAACTTCACGTGCTTCCTGTCTTTCTATATTCATCAGAAATTGTTTGAAGCTGTCAATATTATCAATTATTGATTTATAATCATGAATAAGAGAGCGGTAATCATGTTCGCCGATTTCACTAACAACATTTCTCAGAGCTTCGCTCTCTTCGATAGATACTACGTTGTCTGCCATTAGCAAATGCTCGATAAGCCCCACCAGAGCGATTTTTTCTTCTTTTGTAAATTGATTTATTTCCATTTTTCCCTCAAATTTGATTGATAATTTATATGCACAAATTAATTTGACGAAAGATATGAATTTATATTAGCTTATTAGACTGTGTTATTCAATAATCCTCACCGCTCTTTGCCAGAAACCGTCTTTTCTCCTCGATTTTAATTAATTTCTCTTTAACAGCTTCCCCAAGATTAATTTTTCTTGAGTTTGAATAATTCATAAGTGCTATGAACACATCTGCCGCTTCATCTTCGAGTAAACTATTCTCGACATTTTTCCCTTTCCACAGCTTTTTCTCGGCGTTAGCCAGTTCACCTGCTTCTCCGTTTAATTCAAGGCAGAAGAATTCAGGTGTTCTTTTGGGGAAATAATTGTTTTGATAAGAATCAAATTCAGATTGAATTATTTTCAATGAATCGAGTGTATTAAGAGCGAAGTTTTCCATAATATTTTCAATTAGAGTGATTTCTGCAAAACATTTAAACTATATTTACGATTGAACATAATCAACATTTTAAAATTGGATAATTGTCTTTGTCATTCTGAGTAAATGACCACTGATTCGATTGTAAAACAATAATATGACAAATTAAAATTGTGGTTTTTTTTTGAATAGCCACTATCTTCAGATAGTGGAGGTTTTTTCCACCAGATTCTGACTTTAGTCACTTACATAAAGGGGATAAATCCCGAATTGTGGAGAGGAACCATCCCACGACTTTAAAGTCGTGGCTATTCATAAAATATCAGAACTTTTTGTAATGTGTCATTAACAGCAAAGCGAAGAATCTATTTGGTGTATAGTGAAAATTCAAGAGATTCTTCACTTCGTTCAGAATGAATTTTATACGAAATTAGCAATACCATATTAATTTATTTTTTCAATTCAATAAAATAATCTTAATTTTACGTATCAAATTTTTTGTGAACAAATAATTTAAAAGAAAGATATGAAAGAAGCATCAATGATGCGTCTGAGCATAAAATCGGCTCAGTTTTATTCCTTCCATGGTGTTAAGGCTGAGGAGCAGGTGCTTGGCGGGAAATACGAAGTTGACCTCGACCTTTTTTATGACGCAACACAAGCCATAGTTAACGATGATGTAAAATATGCCATCAATTACGAAGAAGCGTTCTATTGCATCGAGGAAGTCATCGGCGGAGACGAAGGGTATAACCTCGTTGAAACGATTGCAAATGAAATATTGCAGATGGCTATGGAGAAGTTTCCAAACCTCGAGAAGGCTGCCGTCAGGGTACGTAAGATGAGTGTGCCTATCAGGCGTGTGGTCGGCTATATTGAAGCAGAGCAGACTATAACAAGAAAAAATTAATTAGAGTAGAAAATCTTATGCAGGAACCGGTATATACACTTCTGTCAATCGGAGCAAATATCGGGGAACGCCTGGAAAATATAGAAAAGGCTGTTGATTTACTCGCTTCATCGGGTGCTTTAACCCATATAAAATCTTCTTCAATATACGAAACAGAGCCTGTGGGATACTTGAACCAGCCCTGGTTTTTGAATTCCGCTGTTTCAGGATTCACAACAATTCCTGCCGATTTATTAATGGGAATAATTAAGAACATCGAAGAAATCACAGGTAGAAAAAAACGCGAGAAATGGCACGAAAGGGAAATTGACATTGATATTTTATTATATGGTGATTATATCATTAAAAATGATAATTTGACTATACCACATCCGGGAATGCACGAAAGAAGATTTGTACTTGTACCTGCCGCCGAAATTGCAGGCAATTTAACTCATCCTGTATTTGGAAAAACAATCAATCAATTATTGGATGAGTGTGGGGATAGGTCAGAGGTGAGGAAATTGAAATAAAAATCTACTTTAATATTATATTAGTTAGAATTTGACTATTAAAAAATAATCGAATATAATAAGTTCCATTAGCCATATTTTCAAATTTATTGTTTGTATTAAATAAGATTTGATGCTCTCCTTTATTCAATCTGCCATTAAATATTGTTGAAATCAAATTCCCAAGTACATCATATACATTTATCTTGACATTTTCCGATTTATTTAGATAAAATCTGACAACTGAAGACTCATTAATAGGATTTGGATAGACTCCATAGTGATTTTGTCCTAACGTCTTTTCTTCAACTCCTGTTTCAGGTCTCGATGATGCAACCGTCAACTCATCTACCCACATGGTTTGCTCTACGGGAGAGCCGTCGCCAATATAAGGAAGTACGAGAAACTGGTTGAATTTCATATCCGGGAAAGCACCAGTTCTTAGAGCGGCGTTGGGAGCATCAATGATTAGTGTTCCGTCATACCAGTATTGTATTATACCATCAGGAACTCCTTTGCCATCCTGTATGCTGTTCAGTTTGAAATATGCCTCGATGAAATGCCAGTCATTTTTGTAGTATGGTCCGATTGAGTCAGAAAAATACGCTTTCGATGCTTTCCATTGTTTTCCGTTCCAATGGAGATTAACATTCAAATAACAATCCCCTTCGGGATATGAATCGCTCGAGCCGTTACATCCCGCTACAGCACGGTACTCGGTTATATTCTTCAAATCCTTTCCTATATTATTTTCATCAACATTGTCGCCATCCTGAATAACAAGCAGAGGTATGCCATTATTATGTTCAATGTAAGTTGTCAGATGAGTATATGCAGGTCCGACATACTGATGATTTTCAGTTGTAGTAAAATTAAACTCATGGGGATGGTAGGTTTTCTGTGAGCCGACATAATTAGCACTGTACTTTACCCAATAGCTAAGATAAATTTCATCAGAAGGTGTAAACTGAATTCTACCGCCTGCTTTTGGGGTTCTCTCACCCTGCAGAAAAGTGAATCTTGCAGAACAACCGTAATTGCCGATGAAATCAGTCGAATCGAGATTGAATTTGGGTTCGTCATACCATCCTCTTGCCGAATAATTCTCATCATCAAAAGATTCATGGAAGAAGGTGGATTGAGAATATGAGTAAACTGATAAAATAGTAAAAAGCAGGAAACCTGTGAGTATATAATACACAAATTTGAATGTATTGCTCATAAGATCCTTTTTATTTTCGTTATGCAAAGCTAACAACAGGGGCTGAACGCTTTATTTCCAAACTTTTTCTATGATGTTTTATGCTCTCAATCTCGTGTAATGTTTTTGCATCAAGATAACTTTCACCACAATGAGAACAGGTAACAACAGGAACATTTTCAATAACAAAAATATCCTTACCTTTTCCATAAGTTCTCGCAATCCTTCGGATACGAGCAGTATCATTACCACATAGAGCACAAATCATTATTTTTTTTCAATATCCCAAAGTAAGTAATACTGCTTTTTCAATACTTTTAAGCGTTTTTCTATTAATATTACTAATTTTCTTAATTAATCTTTCTCTATCAAGAACTCTCATTTGGTGGCATAGAACAACGGAGTCTTTGGAGAGATCAGATTCATTTGATGGAATTAAAACAGATGAAGGTAAAGATAGTCTATTTAAATTAGTTGTTAATGGAATAGAAATCACAGTGCTTGAGTATTTGGAAATCAAATCATTT
>JAKAKE010000047.1 GCA_021824625.1 Bacteroidota bacterium
TTGCCTCGTAATTTTAATTCCTTTTATTTTTTCTTTTGGAATAGCAGGTATGTTAACATTTAATAAAGTATCATTCGGTAATCCGGTTTTTAATACTTTTTTCGCGATTTCAAACGAATATTCGGCTGCTAATGTACAATCAGCTTTCAGGCTGTATGATGTAAGTGAAACTGCAATAGATGGAATTCCTATTAACATCCCTTCAGTCGCTGCAGATACTGTACCTGAATACAGAATATTTATAGAGGTATTTTGCCCATGATTAATTCCGGAAACCACAAGGTCCGGTTTTTCATCAATGAGTGATGACATAGCAAGTTTAACACAATCACTGGGTGTGCCGTTAATTGCATATCCGAACATTTCGCCGTTCCTGTGGAACGGAACAACCCTTAATGGGTCAGACACAGTTAAAGCATGACCAACAGCACTCTGCTGTCTGTCAGGTGCCACAACAACCACCCTCCCAAGCTGTTTCATTGAGTGTACTAAAGCGAAAATTCCGGGGGAATCAATCCCATCGTCATTTGTTACAAGAATTTTAATTTCTTTCTTTCTTTTCATTTTTACTCGGATAATTTCCTGAATTTCACTTTCAAAATTATTTTTAAGCGGCAAAATCCAAAACTATAGTTTGTTAAAGAACTCCATTATTTAAAAATAGTGGCTATTCAATTTAATATTTTTCAATTTCCTTCTTCCTATTCCCTCATTATCAATGGTCAATAATTAATTATAAATTATTTTTATAGCCGTGTAAAATCATTATATATAATATAAGCCATAAGAATCATCAAAACCGCAAATCCAATTTGCTGAAACACAATTTTAACTTTCGGCGGAACTTCCCTTCTGATTATTCCTTCAATAACTATAAACACAAGATGACCTCCGTCAAGTGCAGGGAAGGGGAGTATATTGATAACAGCAAGAGTAATTGATAAAACTGCCATGAATCTGATGAAATATGATAATCCTCTTTGAGCTGATTGAGCAGCACTTTTTGCAATCATAATTGGACCGCCAACTGACTGCTTCAGGGATGCATTACCTTTTATAATTTGTACAACTGAACCAACAAACAAAACAACTGTTCTGTATGTTTCATCAACACCTATATTTATTGATTCAAATAATCCATAATTAACATGTTTAACAGGACCTTTATAATCCTGGTCAATTTGAACACCTATAATACCTGTGTCAGTCGGTTTAATTGAGTCGCCTAAAATCTTTCCTTTTCTATCCCACTCAATATATAGCGAACTGTTTTTATGATTTTTAACAATACCGATAAATTGAGTAACCGAACAAATCTGTTCACCGTTTATTCTTATAACGGTATCACCCGGTTTTATACCCGCTTTTCCTGCAGGTTTAAGAGGCTCGACAGCCATAATTATAACTTTTGTCCCGCTTGGGAATATTCCAAAATGTTCCTGATTAGAAATTGTTTTGATAATCTTTGTACCTTCAGCTTTTAAGGTAACTTCAGTATTGAGTCTTTTTACTTTAATATATTTATTATTACCAAAATCTTTTTCTGCTACAAATTGAAAAAACTGTTCCCAATCACTTATTGCCGTTCCATTAATCGAAAGTATCTTGTCACCCGGCTTAAAACCAATTGTTTCTGCAACAGATTTGCTTTCTACGTATCCGATTGTTGTTGTTTTGTAAAGTGATTTACCATTGAATAATGCAATAGCCGAAAAGAACAAAATGGCAAGAAGAGTGTTCATTATTACTCCGGCACTAATTACAATTGCCTTTTGCAAAGTTGATTTGGAACGGAATTCCCAGGGTTGGGGTTCCTGCTTAATATAATCAGTGTCCATACTCTCGTCAATCATCCCGGATATTTTAACATAACCTCCAATCGGAAGTAATGCTATTCTATAATCAGTATGTCCCTGTCCGTCCCAGTCTTTAGCAAGTTTCCCAAAGCTGAAGCCGGTTATTTTATTCCATCCAAGGATTCTTGGTCCCATTCCCACAGCAAAAATTTCGGCTCTCATACCGGTCATTCTTGCTACAATAAAATGTCCGAATTCGTGTATCACTACAAGTATGCTTATTACCAGCAGCAAATAAAAAACATCATTTAAAATTCCCATAGTCTTTCTTTATATTATTTATTGATTTCGTTTATTAAACTTTCGACATATAATCTTGTTTCTTTGTCTGACTCTATAATCTCATCTAATGTCGGTTGAGCAATAATTTTTATTTTATTTAATGCCTTTTCAATCAAACTCGCAATTTGAGTAATAGATATTCTATTTTCCAGAAAAGCATAAACTGCTATTTCATTTGCTGCATTTAGCACTGCTGTAGCCGAACCTCCCTTTTCAATAGCATCATAAGCAAGCTTAAGACAGGGGAATCTGAAATAATCAGGCATTTCAAAAGTGAGAATGCCTATTTCTGATAGTTCTAATCTTGGAAAATTGTATTTCATCCTTCTGGGATAATTCAATGCATAAGAAATAGGAATCCTCATATCAGGGATTCCCAGTTGGGCTTTCACTGAGCCATCAATAAACTGCACCATCGAATGTACTATACTCTGAGGATGAATTAACACCTCAATCTTGTTTATTTGCAATCCAAAAAGCCAATGAGCTTCGATAACCTCAAATCCCTTATTAATCATAGTAGCGGAATCAATCGTGATTTTATTTCCCATTGACCAGTTTGGATGTTCGAGGGCTTGTTCAACTGAAAGCGATTCAAATTCTTCTTCAGGTGTAGTCCAAAATGGGCCGCCTGAAGCCGTAAGAATTATCTTCTCAACAGATTCTATTGATTCACCGACTAAACATTGAAGGATTGCACTGTGTTCGCTGTCAACAGCAATTATAGGTACATTTTTCTCTTTAGCGGCAGTTGTTATAATCGAACCTGCACTTACAAGAGTTTCCTTATTTGCAAGTGCAACAGTTTTTGATGAATTAATAGCCGCAAGTGTAGGCTTAACTCCACTGAAGCCTACAAGTGCACTAAATACCATGTCATTCTTATCATAAGATGCTGCTTCGAGAACACCTTCCCGACCGCATAAAATTTTACCCTTGAAATTCGTTCTGTTCTTGAATTCAT
>JAKAKE010000009.1 GCA_021824625.1 Bacteroidota bacterium
AAAAATATGAGCCCCGCATTTATATATATATAAAAAGCGGGCGAAAATTATTTTTCTTCCCGGAACGAAGTGACGATTTAGCAATTCTTTTTAAGTGCATGTTCTTTTGTTACTTTTCTTGCGTCAAGAAAAGTAAAGAAGAATTAATCATACTATGTCACGGTTGGACCGTGACATCTTTGGAGACGGTTAAAACCGTTAACATGTTTTGCTGCGTGATTACCCCGGGATAAATCCCGGGGTTAATGTATATGGATTCAATTGTTGTTACGGCAGGGCCATCACATCTTCAATCAATAGATTACCCGCAGATAAAGCTCAATCTTATTGAGATTTTTTGATTATACAATGCGTTGCGTATTGTGCGGGCACGCTTTCTGTGCATTTATATCCATGCGAAACTAAATCAATATCAGCAAAAAGAGATTCGCCTGATCCCAGCAGAACAGGAGAAATCACTATATGCATTTCATCTATTAATCCTGCTTTAAGATACTGCCTGATTGTGGCTGCGCCTCCTCCAATTCTTACATCTTTTCCATTAGCGGATTCAAAAGCGCGTTCGAGTGCGGAATGAATTCCATCAGTAACAAAATGAAAAACTGTTCCTCCCTCCATTTCAATTGATTTGCGCGGGTGATTTGTTAGAACAAAAACGGGTGTATGATATGGCGGATTATCTCCCCACCATCCTTTCCAATTATCGTCAGGCCATGAATCTCTTACCGGGCCGAACATATTTCTTCCCATTATCCATGCGCCGATATTTGAAAATCCTCTTTCAGCAAAATCATTATTAATACCTGTTTCACCTCCACCTGTTCCAAGAATTTTCTGAAAAGTTTTTGTGGTGAATGCCCATTTATGTAATCCGTGTCCCCCGGTTCCCATTGGATTTTCAAGACTTTGATTCGGGCCCGCGCCGAATCCATCTATTGATATTGTAAAACTTTCAACACGTAATTTCTGCATCATTATCCCTGATTAATTATAAACTTTTTAATTGCAATTTTCTTGTGTTAATACTGCCGCAGGTTTGCGGGGTTATTATTAACCTCAGCTTATTTTCCCGGTTAGGATTTCTTCAGTAGAATTTCTTAACTGTAATTTTAAGGGCGCGGGATAATTTCCTGATCCCGTAATCTTATAATTGTTCCGAGAAAATTTTTATGCCGCAAACAATCTCTTCTTTTATCTCACGCCCTAAAAAATAACTCATCAAACCAATCGTAACCGGAAAACTTACTCATGCCGTATCTGCTAATAACATTTTAATCAGGGAAATAGTTTATTTAAGCATTTTATCTATCTTAACTAAATCTTCATTTTTAGGAACCATGCTTGCACTTTGAAAATCGAGTTTCCAGCCGTCTCCGGTTTTTATCCAGTAACTGACCAGACGAACCGGAATATTTTTACTGATCCAGTTAGCCGCTGACTGTTCTACAACAACTGCTGATTTTCCATCTGCGCCGACTCTTATCACACGTTTATCAACTGACAGCTCCAGTTTTAATGATTTGTTCTCTGCCATTTGAGAAAGCAGTTTTAACATTTCATCTTTTGTCCAGAATTCGCCCGGGTCGGTGCCGCAGTAAAGACTGTTGTCAGTCATTATTTTTTTGAAGGCATCCACATTGATGGATTTCATTTCGGAATAAAAATTATCGCAGATAGAAGTAATTTCTTTTACCACAGCTTCATCAGCCTGCTGTGCAAAAGTATTTGTAACACAGCCGAGAGATAGAATTAAAACAACTGAAAAAAGAAGTAAGCAACGCATAACGAACCTCCTTAACTTTGTGAAAGTTTAATTAAATAAATTAAAGCATTACACCCTCCTTAACTGGCCTGCCGTTTAACCGGCAGGGATAATCATTATTTATTTTCTGAAAATTATTTATTTCTTCTATAATATATTCAAACAAATTACTCTGCTGATGCCGACTGCTGCATTCGGCGTTCTTTGACGGGAGTTGTATGATAGCTTTTTGATTTCTCATTTTCACATTCCCACTAGTCGCATTACTAAAAAAACAATAATTCCAAATGTAGCTCCCAAATAAATCTGGCGGATATATTTTCGTCCCTCTTCATTTACAGATTTTAATAATCGCATCGATGGATATGCAATTGAAATATCCATTATGATAATTGGTATTAAATAAATGAGCGGGAACCATTTCAAAATGAATGGTATGGATGTTAAAAGAATGACAAGAGTGAAAATGGAACAGCTTAATTTAATAGCTGTTTGTTTCCCATATTTTAATGCAATTGAATTTGAGTTTATCAGAATATCTCCCTGCATATCCATTGCATCTGCAGCAATCTCTTCTCCTAAATCTATTAAAGCTGCAATAACACCAAAGAATAAAATAATCTTGTTAAAAGGTAAGCCGACTGAAACACCGCCATAAATAAATGTCATCCCGACAGAAAAACTTACCATTATATTTCCAGCCAATCCGTTCTTCTTAAATTTATAGTTATAAAGAAATCCAATAACCGATAAGCTTATTGAACAAATTAACGCTTCAATACTAATGATGTAACTTAGGATTAGAGCAATTGCAAAAAGAATAATTGCTAATAACAACGCTTCGGAAGGAGTTACCAGATTTGCAGGGATAGGACGATGCGGTGAATTTATTTTATCAGTCTCCACATCGAAATAATCATTTAATACTAATATTGAAGCTGAGATAAAAAACACAGATAAAGCACCTGAAACGGTTATGAAGACTGATGCAAATTCTCCAAGTGCTAATAATTGCCCCATTACAACACAGACCGCTGCTGAAAATGGAAGCTCACACCGTAATAATCTAACTAACCCTTTTATTTTCTTCATATCATTCTAATAATAATAAATCACAATATACCGTCGTAGCAACTAAAACAGTTTATCCCGTGATTTATACGGGATGTTGAGCGGCAGGTTATATGCTTTTTTATCATTTTATTTTTTCAATTGCCATTTTGTATGCTACTTCTAAGGCATCGTCAGACTTAACTTTTGCATCCGGCTCAACACCTTGTCCTTCCCAATTGGTTTTTGTAATTGGATTAATTGCTCTTCCAGTCGGTACCCAAAC
>JAKAKE010000067.1 GCA_021824625.1 Bacteroidota bacterium
GAATATATATGAATTCCCCTTTCCCTGTTGTTTGAGGTAACTCTGTCAATTGATAAATTGTCTACCGCACTTCCGCTTGGAATCAAAATACCATAACCTGTTGGAGTAGTATTTCCTGTCCAGGAAACATCAACTTCATTGATAGAAATATTTGTGCTTCCCCATAATTCAATAGAAGAAAAGTAGTTTAATCCAAAACCTGTAAACATACCCGAGACTATTTGTATAGGAGATTGTTGTTCCCCAATAGCTAGTCCATTAGCACTACCAGTAACATTAACATTATTAATCGATATGGCATCTATGCTGGTTAATACTACACCGCTTGCTTTATTTCTTTGCGAACTTAGGTTTGAAAGGATTAAACCGCTTATCTTATTTAGAGAAAGGCCAAAGTTGTTATCATCAAAATTTGAATTTGTTATTTGAACATTTGTACTTTGACTGTTTGAATTATAGGAATATATATGAATTCCCCTTTCCCTGTTGTTTGAGGTAACTCTGTCAATTGATAAATTGTCTACCGCACTTCCGCTTGGAATCAAAATACCATAACCTGTTGGAGTAGTATTTCCTGTCCAGGAAAGATTTATATTAGATATGTATACCCCCGATGATGAAGTTCCTTCTATTAAAATAGATGTTCCAGAACTTTTAATCTTCCCTTCAGATTGACTGCTCGTTATAGTGATATTTGAGAAACCACCTGAAATATATACACCAGCCTGGCCAGGACTTGCAATTATGCTATGTCCGTTAAGGTCAAGTGTGATATTGCTTGCTCCTATTGTCAATGCTGGTCCGTTATAGCCGCTGCAGTCGAAATCTTCTGTTAATATGGTATTTGTTATCAGTAAAGCTCCACAAATGGGATTTTGTGCATCTGTCGGATAATATAAAAATAACAGGAAAATAAAAAGAGATGAAAATAGGTTAAATACTTTCATGACATACTCCTTAATTAATGAAAAAATAATTGTTAAAAGTATAAGGTATATAGTAGCCATTTGCGAAAAGGTTTCAATATGAGTAAAAAATTATTTAATTTTCAGTATGAAACCTTTTTGATTTTTATTTCTATATATACATGGCTAAGGAACATTATAGTAATTATGAGTTAGAGTGGCTATTTGAAAGATTTCTTGAGACAGGAATGGAATCTTATTTTTTAGAGCTTATTACCAGGATTAATCCCTGGCTGTTCAGGATGATTTACAGGATTACCGGAGACCGTGAAGCCGCCAAGGATGTATTGCAGGACACATGGCTCCTCGTTTTGAAGTATCAGAAAAGCTTTGACAGTAAAAAGGGGAATTTCAGAAATTATATTTATCAGATTGGAAAGCGTGAAGCTGTCCGATGGACGAAAAATAATCATAACAGAAAAGAAAATGAATTAAATGAAGCTGTTATTAACAGCGATGAGAAAGATAATCCCGAAGAAATTGGAAATATATTAAGAGCAGCATTGGAGAAAATAAATAACGAAACCCATAAGAACGCAATTATTTTGCATTATTTTGCCGGCATGAAAATTAATGAAATTGCCGAGACTATGAATACTAATCAGCAGAATATTAAAAATTGGCTTATGAGAGGCAGAAAAACTCTTGAAAAAGTTTTGAATAAACATTTTCAGGATGAATCATTTATTAATTACTAAATTTTATTATTTTCAAATTGTGAATTGTATGGAAGGAAATACAGATAAATTAGAAAAATCATTTCAAAAATATTTTGATTCGCTCGACAATCAGGAATTGTCGGGTGAAGAAAATAATAAAATTATTAGAAATGTTGTCAATGAATACAAACTTAGTTCTCAGGAACGCAAGCCATCAATATTTGCATTATTCAAACATAAATTGCAGGTCAGTTATTCTTACAGGCAGTCATTCTATAAAACGGCAATAGCAGCGACGATTCTTCTATGTATCAGTGCGGGAACATACTTGTTATACAGGGATTATTACTCAGTTCCTGATAAAGCAACAAAGCTGACTGAACAAAAAGGAACACAAAAGATAGTTCCTTCATTAAAAGAAGAAATACAGAAAGAAATAACAATTTCCAAATCGGTTGAATTAGCATACATACCGCTAAAGATTAAGTCTTACGGATTCACTGAGAAATTGAATAAAGAAAAAATAAGCGATTCGGAATTATCGAAAAAAGCATTGAATATTGCAGAAAAAATATTAACAAATTCTAATATCAGGATAGCAAGTAAAAATGAAAAAGAGATATTAAGCGGATGGAATTATTATGTCAATAAAGATGGAAAAAGGACAGACAGCAGACTGAGAATAAAGCTGATAAATAATGATAAAATGAGATTATCAATTATTCAGGAGGAAGCAGTTCTGAGCGGCGAGAATCAGAAAATATCCGTGTTGATTAAAAGTTCATTGTGTAAAGATATAATAAAAAATATCAAGAAAGATTACTATAATTATCTTGAAAGCAAATGAATAAGTTAGTTAAGATATTAACCTTTTTGTTTGTCTTTGCCTGTTCCATCCGGGAGGGATATTCAAGTCAGTTCTCAAATCCTGAGAATATATTAAGTAAACTACTGCTGTCAGTTACACCACTGAAAGGTTATCTTTGGCCCCCTGTATTGATGATAAAACCTGATACTACAATAGAAGCAGGAAGTAATATTTATTATAAACATGAAAAAGATAAGTTCGGATATCATATAACTCTCACACAGGGATTAATAAATAGATTTTCGGGTGAAGATGAAGAACTCTTATCTTTCATAATAGCACATGAGCTTGCACATATAGTGAAATTGCACATCTGCGAAGAATCAACAATGGAAGGGAAAATAACAAAAAATGCAATCACTCGCGAAGAAGAATATGAGGCGGATTTCGAAGGAATGCTTATTGCTCTGGATGCAGGATTTGAGTTTAAGAAAATAATAAAAGGATTAAGAAAATTATCAACTGACGGCTCGGACCTTTCACCGTTCGACTGCCTGAAGGGAGAGCATCCGGGCTGGAGCGACCGCCTTTCACGACTGGATTCAAGTCATAAGAAAATTTGGGAGGCAATCAGTTCATTTAAAAACGGTACTACATTTTTGGCATTGAATCAGTATGACCCTGCAATATATTGTTTTAATTATGTCCTTGAGCAATTTCCCGATTGCTATGAAGCGAACGTAAACATCGGCTATGCCAAGCTGATGAAATACCTCGAAACCCTCGATGAGATTGATTTACAGGAGTTGACAAACGGATATTTTGTTACAGGGAATTATTATAGAAATTCCGCTTCATTGAAAAATAAAATAAGAGGTGTTGATTCTGACCTCTGGTGGGATGCTGTCGGTGAATTCCAGACTGCTTTGAGAATTAAACCGGATTTAACACTGGCTAAATCAAATCTCGGTTTGGCTTACCTGGTTTCTCCGATTAAAAGAGGAAGTATTGGAAAAGCCGCAAAATATTTTTCCGAAGCACTCGAACTTGTAGAAACTGATTCAACAATCGGTCCGGCAGAAAAAGCATTAATCTATATGAACGCAGGTCTGGCTGATATGCTTTCAGATGTCCCTCAGGATAGTGTGAGCATTTATTTCAATAAATCCGAAGAATACAGCAGACAGTTTGCCGAATCATATTCATTTAATAATAACTATAATACCATTGAGATTAATAATGCAATTAAATTTAATAAAGCATTACTCCTGATGCGTTCTGATAATCCTGAAAGGAATAAAGAATCTTTAAAATTATTAGAAGACTTCCTGAAAAACATTAGTTATAAATCTCCTTGGTGGCAGTGTGCTAACAGTAATTATATCAGTATTTGCAATAAATATAATTTCATTCCTGAAGAAGAAAGAAAGCTGAAAACAAAATCAAATGGAATTAATAAAAAAGTTGTAGGTGTTGAAATAAATGCAGGCAAAACTATTTCATTATCGGATAAGAAAAATTTGTTTTTATCAAAAGTTAATGCATCAAATATAGAAGAAAAAACTGTGATTCCCGGAAAGAATCTAAAAAGAATTATTCTAAATAATTCCGGAATTGAACTTCTTGCAAGTGAATATATTTTTGCTATCATACTTAACAAACCAATTTCACCAAAAGTAGTAATCCAGAATAAATATAAAGGTAATCGAAATTACAAAGTGTTTATAGGGATGCCCTATAGTGATTTTGAAAAATTAGTACAAAATTCTGATTACAAAGACAAAGTAAATTTGTTAAATCTTAATGAGAATTACCGTTATTATGTTGATTTGGGACTTGCAATAAAAATAAACAGCAAAACCAAATTCATCGAAGAGTTTGTAATTGTAAACTTAGGGAATGATTGAATATATTTGATACTAAAAACTAATTTGAATTTAATTAACACATCCTTTGTTTTTGGGGTTCATAGACTTTTCAACTTGTATAAAAATATGAATTCAGAACACCTGTTATTGAAATTATATTTTTCTTATCAATGAAAAAGGAAAAACTGATAAGATTTTTTACTTGGAATTGAATATTAAATATTATTGCAAATTATCCAGTAAATTATTGACATAATCAATCTAATATTTAAAACTGTGCCCGGAACAGGAATCGAACCTGCACGAGAGTACTCTCACTACACCCTGAATGTAGCGCGTCTGCCAGTTCCGCCATCCGGGCTGAATTGGAACTACAAAATTAGCGAAAATTATCTAATTATATACTAAGTTCTAATCCTGTCTGTCTGAATTGAATAAATTGTTTATTTTTGCAAACTTAAAAGTTTGTTATATAAAATAATTTAGCCTGTTAATTTTAAATGATAAATGCGATTTCAATAGACCTTGAAGACTGGTTCTGTGCTTATAATCTTAGAATAGATATTAATAGCTGGGATAAATGTGAATTCAGATTATTGGAAAGCACAAACAAGATCCTGAAAATTCTCGATAAGCACAAGGTTAAAGCTACATTTTTCGTTCTGGGTTGGGTTGCCGAACGTGCTCCCGAATTAATTCGTGAAATTGAAAAACAAGGGCATGAAATTGCTTCGCATGGCTATTCACACAGATTATTAACATATATGACTCCCGAAGAGTTTGATGAAGATATTAAAAAGTCTCTCGATTCAATTAATGCCTGTGTGTCTTTACCTGTTCTCGGTTTCAGGGCACCCTCATTTACAATTACAAAAAAAACTTTATGGGCAATTGAAATACTAAAAAAACATGGAATCAAATATGATTCATCAATATTTCCCGTAGGATTTCATCCTGATTATGGTATAGCAGATTCGCCCCTCGATATTCACGAATTTATGGGATTGATTGAAGTTCCGTTGAGTGTTGCTGAGGTTATGGGAAAGAGGATACCTTGCAGTGGCGGGGGGTATTTCAGGCTTTTTCCGTATTTTATTACAAAATATCTGATAAAAGAGTGCAACAAACAAAGCAGGAAAGTTATATTTTATCTTCACCCCTGGGAAATGGATACAGGACAACCAAGAAAATCAATGCCTTTACTCAACAGATTCAGGCATTATAATAATCTCGGTAAAACAGAAAAAAGATTAGACAGACTTTTAAATGATTTTGAATTCACAACAATTAAAAATATTTTAAACTTATGAAGCAGGAAATAATACAGCAAACAGAATACTGGAATAAAGAAGTAAATACGTTCGATTCTATTTATACCGCAGAGAAAAGTAAATTCTCAAAGTGGTTAGATAAGGTTTTTCGCTGGGATATGCAGGCAAGATATGATTACACTTTTAAAAATAGTGAGCCTGTACTTGACAAAACAATTTTAGATGTTGGCTGTGGAACAGGTGTGTTTTCATTGGAATTTGCACGAAGAAATGCAAAATTTATAACCGGTATTGACATTGCGGAACAAATGATAAATGTATGTATTGAACGTGCTGAAAGAGAGGGCTTTAGCTCAAAATGTGAATTTATTAAAACAGACTTACTTGAATACAAGACAAATCAGAAGTATGATATATGTATTGGTATCGGTTTATTTGATTACATTAAAGAGCCTCAAAATGTAATCTCAAAAATGTATGATGTCGTTAATGACCGTGCAATAATGTCATTCCCGCGATTCTGGACATGGAGAGCACCTGTACGGAAAATCCGGTTAGGATTAAGAAAATGCTCAGTTTATTTCTATACAAAGAAAAGGATTGACACACTTATTAAAACTGCCGGTTTCAAGAGATATGATATTGAGAAGGTTGGAAAATTATTTTGTGTTATTGCATATGTGAAGTAGTTGAATTTTTTTTCTATCAAATTTGCAATTTATTAATAAACCTCATCATGAGTACCAATTGTTAAAAGCAGTATGTTCTCACTTTTCAAATTTGATTCTTTATCTGCACTTTCAACAAACTTTAATATTATTCTTAAATCATAACCGACCACACAAGAATAACATCCTTCAAATTTCCCTTTCAATTTATGGGTTTTCAATTTAGAATCGAAGGGGTCTTCAACTAAAATATCCAGAATTCTATTAATTGTATTTTCAAGTTCGGGATGTTTTTTTATAATTCGTTTAATTTTACGAATAAAATTTGAGGAAGGAATTAGATTTCTATTCAATTGTCAATTTCCTTCATTATTTCATCTACAGTCATTGACTTAAGTTTACCCGAATTATATTCTTCAATTGCTACTGTAACCTCATTATACAATTGCTCTCGGCGTTGTTCGATTTGTCTTTTCTGAAGAATATCAATGAGAAATTCTTTTTCTTCAAAAGAAAGTTCTTCTACCGATTCCAATACATCATTAAATGTAGCCATATTAACTCCTTTTTTTTAAGAGTTGACGCAAACACCCCTAAAATATTAGAATAAACGAATTGGATTAAACTTTTAACGTTTTTAATTTCTAATATCCTTCATTATTTCATCTACTGTCTATAAACAGTATTATCCAAAATTAACAAATACAAATAGTAATTAAATTATTTTACCTTTGTAACTGTTGTCTTTATGATTCCATCAGGAACAACTAGTCCACCCGTTAGTAGAGTATCCACGAATTCCTGGTAATCTTTGTTTGCATCAAAAGAAAATCCAAATGGACCTGCTAGCTGTTCAGTTCCCTCAATAGTACTAGGCGGGCGATCTGGACAGCTTACTTTAAAAGATGGGGTATAGCCCTTTGAATCACCAAACTTATTTATTTGAATCTCATTCATAAAAGGAATGAAAACCCCAACAAATGACACGCCTTGTGAAAAATTAAAATAACCCTCACCTGGTTGTGCTACTGTGTAGGTGCAATCCCCCACTTTTAGGGATTTTGGTGTCACTTTACCTTCTTCATTATATAGATTAAACACCATTACTGAGCTATCGTCATTTAATACAACGCTCATACTTGCACTGTCGGTTACAGTGTAGTACTTTTCTAAACTGAGAAAAGGGTAAGATATGTTTGATGTAAATACAACAGAGAACAGAGCTCCCCCAATTACCCTAATATTGGCAACCAATTTCGGGTTTTTAAAAGTTACTTCTTTTTTGTTAATGGTAATGGTAAAAGTTATGTTACTGAGTGTCGCAGAAACTGCCACCGGATTATGACTTTCATCGGGTACAACCGAAGGCGCTATGTATGTGGCTTTGTTTTCATCTTTTTTCACGATATGTCCTGAAGCGTCATTGCCGCTAGTGCCGTTCACCTGCCAGGTAGAAACGTAAGTTTTACTGATATTCAAATTAACAAGTTCAATGCCATCATCTGTTGTGTCTCTGGGTTCGCCAACAATTATCACTTCCAAATCAATGCTTTCGTTAATTTTTACGATTGCTTCCGAAGGTACAATAATCATTCTCTCAAATAGGTCAAAATCGGTGAAATGTTTGGTTTGAACGCTTATTCTATTTTCGGCTTCATCTAATGAAAATTCTTTCGGGGCAAACCATGTTTTATCCGTACCCTGATAGGCAATTCCCAATAACTCTTCATTTGCCACAAGAGTATCAGCATAAGAAAAGGTTAGAGTTACCGGCTGAGCGAAAGTTATGCCCTCTGGTAACAAACGATAAGCAATGCCAAAACCGCCGGGGCAATGGTTGGTAATGGGTTGAATACTGAAAACAGTTGCTGCACTTACGGCACCGGGTGGAACTGTTAATTCTAAGATTCCGTCGGCTGAAGAAAGCGTCCCGCCGCTTGCGTCAATTGTAGCCGTAACAGCAGGTCCTGTTGGAGTTCCCACAAGAGTTACCAGTGGTTCATTGTCATCTGTTGGGTTGGTGACTGAATCGTTATTGTTGCATCCGGTGAATAAAGCAACACAGATAGCAATAGCAGAGATTAGAAAAATATTTTTCATATATTTTCATATAAATATTAATAATTAATGAAAGAAATTTATAAGAATATAATTAATATTTTTTAATCTTATTATTAATAATAACAATTTAAGAAATTTCCTGACTTTTTCAAATAAATAATTAAAAAAACATAATGTCCGATAATTGTCCGATAAAACTTTATTAAAAAAGACAAAGTGGAAAAAATCCACACTTAAAAACCTGTCAATTTCTTCCATATTTTCTATATCTTCCACTTTTGGCTCTTTATCACAAAAAAAAATTCCCTCGCCCATTGGGAGAGGGATTCAGGGTGAGGGAATTTTTTAAAAATAATCTTGTCTATCCTTCAATCAAGAAAATCCTGTTCAGACAAGTAAAAAAACTGCGTCGAGCTCTCAAGCCTGACGCAGTTTATGAAAGTTAATATTCGTAAATATTATTTAACCAATACAATCTTCTTCGTTATGGTTTGATTATTTGCCTTCATAGTAAGGTAATACACACCACTTGGCAATTGGCTTCCGTCTAAATTATAAACGTGTTTGCCATACTCAAGATTTGAATTTGCCAATGTCATTACTTCATCTCCGAGAGCATTATACATTTTCAAACTCACAAATCCTGCAGTCGGCATGAAGAAATCAACTTTTGCAGAATTTGTAAACGGATTCGGATAAGCTCCAAGTGAGAACGAACCAATATCATAATCATTTACTCCAACAGTGTTGTTAGTCGTAAATGCCGCATAAGTCCCCATCGAACTTATTTGAGTCGAAACGATTCCGTTCGTAGTGTCAACATTACCCGGCATCTTGTTCCAGACAAGATTGTCTTCATCCCATTTGAAAATACTCAATGAAAGCTCGTCTTCAGTTGTTAATTCAGTTTTTGAATACCTGATGTTCAGAATATTTATTGTACCCTGCGACAATTGCCCCGGTGCCGAGGAAAATGATACAAGGAAACCAGCCTGCTTTGCAGAAGCAGAAATTCCGTTTTTCAGCGGGAAGAAATCGCTCGATAAAGCCGAAATTCTCTCGATTTCCGAATTTTTTGTATCGAGAACAATTTCAGCCACGCCTCCGGGGGCTAATACATTTTTCCCGAAATCAGAAATCCTGTAATTGAAGAATATCGAAAACGGTTTGTCGGCAGAATCTTTTGTGTTGAACAAAAATGTTCCCTCGTCAGGCACAGCTTCTGTAATCTGTGTGCTATAAACCGTTTTTTGTGCATTAAATATCAAGTTATAATTTTTAACAGTACTGTCCTTAAGCATAATATCTATACTCGGATTGGAACTGAATTTTTTGTTTGTGAATAAATCCAGAGAAATATTTCCCGAAAAATCATATTTCATAGAATTAACAAGGCGGTTATCGCTTTTAACGGGAAAGATTTGTATAATCTGTTCATCCTGTATCTGGTCATCATTGTCTTTTGCCCCGGTTACTGCTGTTACAGTTACCGCATAAAAATAGTACCACGGAACTTTTATTATGCCGAAATCCAGTTCTCGTTGTGCAGATATGAAAATCACATCATTAACATTTGCACCCACAACAGTCATTTTGCCGTTATCGGCAGATTCTCCCTGTTGTGTTTTAACCAAATAAGTAGAGAAAAACGGAACCATATCGGTAACATCGGCTTTAGCCATTGGGTTTCCGTGTTCATCGACAATTGTGAATTTGAAATCCCCGGCACTAAAATACTGGTCATAAACATTAGTTTCAGTATTTGATATTACATTGCACTGCGTTTGATTGTAAAGGTAATCTGCAGGTCCTCTCAGGAAACCTAAACCGCCGGATAAAGACCTGTCTTTTGGAAAAACAATCGGCACCCAAATGTCGTCGCCGCCATCAGGGTCGGCATAATAGCCCTGGTACTTGTTTCTGAATTGAGTCCAGCAATCGCTTCCGTTGTATGCCCATTGTGCTGTGTAACGGTAGTTCGGATTGGAATACCTGTCCGGGTCAGACATTTCCGAAGACCAATCGGGAGCATTCTGATACTGGTATTGCATGAATCCCATATTATATCCTGCCGGTAGAAGTTTAGCTTTGTTTGTATCTACCCATACATATTCATCATAAAAGCTGAACATGTAATGACCAAGTTCATGAGCCATTGTCGAACTCATAAACAATTGCAAACTGCGGTCATCATAAGTAAACCAGTCGTTCCTTGCCGACCAGTTTCTTGTGCCATCGGTATTACCGAGCCAGCGGCGCGGCATCCTGACCTGGTCACCCCTGCTGTCAATGCTGTAAACTCCATTGACTGCCGAATTGGGCCATACAAGATTATTTGCATAAAATCTCATGTCTGCCTGGTACCACCTCTGGTAATTATCGAATATGTCAACTCTTTCTACGTAAAGCTGTCCGTCTGTTACATCCCAAAGAAAGTTGGACATAAGCCGGCTCCATGATGCTACCGTATCCATATAAGCTCGCTTAGCTTCCCATTCGACAGAGAATACAAGAAAACGGTGAATGCAGGAATGGTCCATAAAAATTGTTTGTGTGTTATCATCAGTTAATGAATAATAATGCGGATTTCCAACGCCATCATACTTCATATTGTTAAGGTAAACATCATACATTTTGTTACCCATTTGCGAATGACCCGTCTTTACTGCATATTCGGTATAAACCAGCTTTTCCAACTTGATTTGGTCACCTGTATGGAGCGAGTAATAATTATAATTTAGATAAAAACCGCCACTATAATTTGTCGTTATTGTACCTAATCCGGATTGATTGTTATCACAGGATGCTTTATACAAAACGAATGTTTTATGTCTCATTAATGCACCCTGTGCATCCTTGACAATAAAATATTTACTGAAAATAAAGCTGATTATTTTATCAACAGGACCAATGCTAATTAATATTGCCCTCTTGCGAATTATCTTAACAACATCGGAAGCATCAATGATTGCGTCTATAACGCTATCGTCAAAATTCAGAATAGGACTGTCAGGCAGCCACTGATTACCCTTCGGGTCAAATATTCTTAGATTTAAATCATCGAATGAAAGCAGATTCCCGTTACCTGCAAATTTGAATCTGCGTACGTTCTTCTGAGGACTCTCCGTGAACAATGTCCACAGATTAGATGCATATTCAAATTGGTAGAATGATTTTCCCACAGAACAGAACATTACACCGTTTGCATTCATGTCAAAAAAACTCGCGAGCGGTGATTCTCTGATGTCCTTTACTATTTCGAGGAAAGTCATCTGACCTTTCGGGTCAACAAGATAAATTTCAGGCGATTGCCTGTGAATGCATGTCAAAAACAACTGTTCGTTCTGGTTGAATTTCATTGCCCTGACATCCATAGGACCGTATTGAATGTTAAGCTTATACCAGAACCATCCATCCACATTTTCGGAATAATACCAAACCGAAGCAGGTGTTCCGATTGCAAGATTTCCTCCAATGCTTAGTGCTGCACACTGAATTGAGCCGTCATCCTTTGGAAAAGTTGAAATCTCATTCCAGCTTGAACCGTTATCACTTGTCATATATACAGCATTTTTCCCTGTAATATATGTTTTGTTCAATCCGATTAATATCCCGTTAATTCCATCGCCCATAATTGCGGCATTTGAATTATTAATCCATGTATTGCCTCCGTCATTAGACGAAAAAACTCCCTGTCCGTTTGTTCCGAGATAAACTTCGTTCCCGGACTGAGAGAAAGCGGTAATATCCGAACTTAAATTTGCAGGTAATGTCATATTTGCCCATGCTGAGCTATCCTGCGAAAAAGCCGTATAAGTCGAAAAAGCAAAAAAGATAAGAAAAATTAAATTTTTAAACATAGCACCCTCCAAGAGATATGTAAAGAAAATAGTTTAATTCAATCATCATACTCAACTAATATATTATTTAACTTACCCTAAAACCGATTATCGAATAAATGGGGAAATTATTTTTATTGTAACGGGAAAAATATTATTTTACTTTTTGTAAGTATTCAATATTAAATGAGAGACAAATCATGGGAAGAAAAGCGATTGAGATTTTAAATCTGGATGTTAAAAAACTTATTAAAATGTTAAATGCGGCATTGAGCGAAGAGTGGCTCGCATACTACCAGTACTGGATTGGTGCCCGCCTTATGGAGGGACCTATGAGGTCGGAAATCGAACCTGAATTACTGCTGCATTCTACACAGGAATTTAATCATGCCGTCCTGATTGTTAACAGGATTATCCAGCTTGGGGGCACTCCTGTGCTGAATCCTTCTGAATGGACTAAACTTGCGGGATGTGATTACGATGCACCAACAGACCCGTATATTGAAATTATACTTCAGCAAAACCTGAAGGGTGAACGATGCGCCATACAAAGGTACAAAGAAGTTGCTGATTTTACTAACGGTAAAGACCACACGACTTATCAAATTGCAATTACAATTCTTAATGAAGAATTGGAGCATGAAGAGGACATCGAAGGATGGATAACCGACATAAACAGGATGAAGGAAAACTTCAAAATGATGATGAGTAAGTAAATTCCTTATAAAAGTTTAAACAACCTGTGGTTAAATCCGCAGGTTGTTTATTTCAAATTTTACTTCACAACCATCACTTTTCCAACTTCTTTCCTGCCATTAATATCGAGCTGATAGAAATACATTCCGCTTGACAGGTGATTGCCTTGTTCATTGCATACGTTCCAGTCAAGTGAATAATTACCTGGATGGTGCATGCCTTCGGCTATTGTATTTATTATATTTCCGTGAATATCGAATATTGATAACCTTATGTTTGATTCATCCTGAATATTGAATTTGAATGTAGTTGAACTGCTCACTGGATTCGGTAAAATAATAACATTTTTTTGTTCCTCATTGGCATTAGGAACTGAAGTAATGTCTTCCCACTTATATACACCCCTATAAGTAGCCGCATACATAGTTCCATTGCCGTCATAAGCCAAATCGAGAAATTCATGAGGTGCAATCTGTAAAGGGATATCTCCTGTCATACCTCTAAATTTAAAATTCGTCCAGTTATCGCCATTATCGAAGCTTACATAATAACCATCATATAAAGTACCGCAAATAATTCTATTTTCCATGTCTGGAGATGCTAATGAGCTGACTCTGATATTACTGTCTAAATCCTTTGTCAAATGCACCCAGAATTCGCCGTCATCTGTACTTCGAAAAATCCTGTTATTTCTTGTACCAAGAAAAATTGAATTATTTTTTGTTACAAAAAAACAGGAAGCATTTAATGATTTTTCATATTTGAACACCTCATACCATGAGTTGCCATCGTCTGTACTTTTATAGATTGAAGAATCTACCGTAATAAATATATTATCATTTTTATCCACAGTTATTCGATAAATATATTTATTATCAAATCCTATGCTGTCCCATGTTAATCCGCCATCCTTGCTAATTATTAATTTATTAGACATAGGAGAATTTACATGATAATATGATACAGGCACTATTAAATAATCTTTTAAGGTAATCGCTATGTCTTTGATTTCAGTATATTTTTTTAATTCACCTATATTAAGGGTATCCCAGCTAGAACCATTATTCGATGATTTGTATAGATGACTGTTATATGTTCCAGCATAAACATTTCCTTTTGAATCAACATTTAAACACATAATCTCACAATCGGAAATTCCGGTATTAGCAGTTACCCATTTTTTTCCTTTATCAGGTGAATAATAAATTCCGTTTCTCTCAGTACCTGCAAATACACCACCTTCTTTTGTTATTGTGAGGCATTTTATTTCAATTGGAATTTTAATACCTTCATTAAAGAAAAACCAATTATTTCAATTATTTGTTGTTTTATATACACCACAATCGGTAGCCGCATAAAATCCATTTTGAGTTACATCAATAAAAAAATCATTAGTAGAGATTGGAACTAATCCAATATTGATGGATTTCCATGTTGTATCATTTTGTTTTAATAAATATAAACCTCTGCTATAACCGCCAGTATAAACATTTCCATAACTGTCACTATTCATAAAATACATGCCGTATGAGTATAATGATTGAATACCATCAGTCAATTTTAACCATGATTCTCCAAAGTCCGTACTTCTGAATATACCAGCATCTGACGCTACAAATAATTTATTATCAGTTGTAGTTGTCATAGCAGTAAAATTTGTCAAAGATGAATATTGTGATTTAGGAAGACTGTCTGAAATTTTTTCCCATGAATCACCATAATTTGTTGAAAGATATATACCGTTTTCCCATCCTCTCAGAAAAATATAATCTGTATCTCCAACCGTAATTTTTTCCAACTGGTCGAATCCCTCATAATCCAAATCAATCGAGTCAATGCCATTTATACATTCCTCCCAGGTTTCGCCATAATCTGTACTTCTGTAAACGGTGCCTCCAAATCCACCCGTACCAAAAATATATTTACTTTTTGTTGATATTATATCCCATATATCAAAGTTGCTATTATCTACTTCCTTCCAACTTTTGCCTTTGTCTTTGCTTTTAAATAATCCTTCCCCCCAAATCATATCACTCTCACCTATAATATATCTCATAAAATATATACTATCTGCATATATAAGATTAAAAAAGTAATTATCTAATGAATCAAGCTCAGTAAAATGCTTCTCCCACTCATTTGTAGTTTTATTTAGCTTGTATATATGGTCAGCATTAATATATAAATCTTTAGTGTTAGTATCGGAGCAAAAACTTCTAATATATCCACCATAAGGACCGTTTGTCGGTTGAATTTTGAATTGAGTTTGTGCATTAAGACAATTGCACATAATTAAATTGAAGATTAACAGAATAACATACTTTTTCATAGTTGCCTCAGTTTTTGTTGTATCTTCAAATATAATAAAAATATGGATTGCAAATAAATAATTTTCAAAAAAAAGGATACAAAATTTTGTGCCCCTGCTTGTAATTAAACCATAAATTTCTACCTATCCATCACAAATCTTTCAGTTAGTTTATTATTCTTGTTCTTTATACTGCAAAAAATTAATTTTTCTTATTTTCATTTCCTGACTTAAGTTACGATTAACGTACTAATGTCATCTTACCGGTTCTAAACTCATCACCGGCAACTAATCTGTAAATGTATGTACCTGATGAGACTTTAAATCCATTGTTATCCGTACCGTTCCATTCAACTTCATTACTGCCTTCAAGCTGCCTGTTAGCCAATGTCTTAATTAAATTGCCATAAATGTCAAGTACTTCGAGAGTAACATTTGTTTTACCCGGCAAATTGAATACGATTTTAGTAGAATTGTTAAATGGATTAGGTGTGTTTGGTTCAAGTACCAATTCTCCATTACTTTTAATTGTCAAAGTAAGGATGTCTGAATAGCTTTCGCAAGACTGTGTACCGTCGAGGTCAACCTGACGCAGCCGGTAGTGATATGTTCGGCCATATTCAACATTGTTATCTGTATAATTGTAATTGGTAGCTGAATTTGTTGTTCCCTGACCTTTTACAAACCCGATTGTATTCCAATTGTAACTGTCATCATCAGCATCTACTGCTTTTTCAA
>JAKAKE010000118.1 GCA_021824625.1 Bacteroidota bacterium
AATGGATAACCGGCAAGTACAGAAGAAATGATTTCTTTATTAATTTTTTGAGTATCGGTTAAAACCATTTCATTTTTGTTAGTGATAAATTTTTGTAACCCGTCTTGATTACCTTCTATCTCCAAACCGGCAATACCTTGCCGGGTTGATTCACTTAATTCAAAATCAATTTTATCTGTAAATTCAATCACGGTATCAATCGGTTCCTTGAATACCAATGAAGTCAAAATTTCGGGATTAGGAGTAAGGATTTCAACACGTCTGTTTTCTGCAAAAGCTGAATCTGTCTTATCTGAGGGGACATTTTCAGGAAAACAATTCTGACTGCCGTTTAATATTTCGATTCTTCTCTCATCAATTTTCCAGATTTTTATAAGGTAATTTTTAATACCCTCATCTCTTTTTAAAGCAAGATTGCAATCTTTATTTTCTCTTTCGAAATCAACATAGCCTCTTAATTGGATAGTTGTCCCGGGATACAGTTCCATACGTTTGCCAATTATGTTAAGTATGTTTTTGTGGAAAACAAGAGGATTCCTTTCGAGGGATTCAATTGAAAACGAATTTTTATCATTAAGTTTTATATAATAATCATCAAGTTGTTCGGACATCTTATCATAAAAAAGAACAGGCAGAACAGGGAATGATATTTTAGAATAATTGACTGAGAGTGTTATGTCGGGTTCTTTGTAATTCAGCTTTGCAATCAGGCTTGGCTGAATAAATGATGTGTCGGTTCTTTTACTTGTTTCAATAATATAAACCGTATCTGCCGTTCTCTCAATTCTGCTTGTGATTTTGGGTGTGCCAGTAATAATTTTATTTTTTGTTATTTCCTTAGCTTCAACAGTAATTGTATCAATAAATTCTTCTCTTTGATGTTTTTCAGCCGGCAAATTCTCAGAAAATTTTGGAGAATAAACAATAGATATGCCCGCACTGATTAAATTATTTTTCCAATTAACTTCCTTCACAAAATTTGACAATCCCAAATAATAATATACCTCGGGAACAAGCATCAAAGAGCCTTCGCGGTTCAACGGCAGTTCATAACCAATACCTGCGAATAAGAAACTAATTATATCATTTGATTTTGGTAATACACCTGAAGAATCATTTCTGACCCTGGTTTGCGTTTCAAAAAATACTCCCCGGTCTGCAGGTTCAACAATCCGTTCTTCCTGGTGAAAATTCTTTGTTAACATATATCCGATGCTCGCTCCAACGGTCAAATTAATATTCAAAACAGGATTATATGTTATATTAGGTTCAAAGGACAAATTAAGAAAAGAAGCATCAATAGAATGTTCAAATTTTCCTGTACCGGTATCCGGGCCAATTCTGACTAATGTTTCCTCGATTTTAGTAAGTTTGTTGTTTGAGGATGAAATACCGGCTCTTAAGCCGGTTCTGAGTGAAAATGGCAGTTCATAATCAATAAGCAAACCAATGCTGAATCCTTTTCCTAAACCATTATCAAAAGACGGACAGCAGTTAGGAATACCCGGAAGTTCTTTGAATCCGGCAATGACCTGATTGTAATTGTAATGAGAAAAAATGCCGTACCTGATTGAAGAGCTCTCTATTAAATCACTCTGTGCTGCTGCACCTAATGAAGCAATAATAAAAATAATTATAATTAGCCTGTTAACTTTCAATTCGATTCCAATGTTAATTATTTTAAATAAAAATAACCTTGAGGAAAATCCATAATTCAAATATAGCTCTGAAAGAGGGTATAACGCAAATCTGTTTAAATAAAGAATAAAATTATTTACAATCACCTGATTTTTCTTACGGCATTGATAACTTCAAAAGCCTGATTGAGGCTTACCCTATCAACGAGAGAAGAATTTTTAACATCAACGGATTCTAATAGTATCGAGGCATCATCAAATCTTTGCTCCATCATATAAGAAGCAGCTAAAATGAATTTTCTGAATCCTTCGGTATGGATGTTTGAACTTCTGAACCCCAGCCATTTCTGAACATCGGTTAATAAATCATTTTTTAGTGCAATCTGCGAAAGTCTGATACATGATTTCTCTTTCTGGTCAATTGTTAATGTCTCGGAGAATACAATAGATTCAAACAATTCCTTAGCTTTTGCAACATTACCGGCTGCAAACTCAGTTTCGGCAAGATGAAACTTATACCATTCATCATCGGGTTTATTTCGCAGCTCTTGCTCGAGCAATGACTGATTCCTGCTGATTTTCTCGGTTGATGTATTTATATACCCAAAATGATTTATTATAATATCACTTTCAATAATCTCAAAGCCTGCATTAATCACCGCATTATTTATCTGTTCGTGAATACTGCCTTCAAATCTGATGTTTGGATTATTCCTGAAAATTCTCGTGTAAGTGTGTTCTGTTTGATAAGAATTATCACCGGGTTTTAGAAAATTTAATATTCTAACCTGCAATCCACCGCATTTATCATTATTGAGTAATATTTTATTTTTTTTGTAAGAGTCAAGGTCAAGTGTTTCATCAGAATCAAGCGATAAAATCCAATCGGTTCTCATAAAGCCAAGTGCATAATTTCTTGCATTGGAAAAATTGTCGTCCCATTTTCTGAAATAAACCTCAGCTCCAAGTCTTGTGCCAATTGAAGGAGTTCTATCTTTAGAGCCTGTGTCAACAACGACAATCTGCCTGACAACAGGCAGTACCGACTTGATAGCATTTTCAATACTTTGTCCGGCATCTTTTGTTATGAGTGCAACACCAATATTTATTTTATCAGAGGGCATACATTTATAATCATAAAAAATCAATTATAAAACACTTAATAAAAACTCGGCAAATTTACTAAATCGTTTTTCCAAATTATAATCTCTAAGGGTTCGTTCTTGTCCTGCTCTTGCAATTGCCTGACGTTCAGAGTCATGCCCGAGCAGGTATTTCACTTTCTCAATACATTCATCAATTGATTTGTAAGCAACTACCTCTTTATCTATTTTAAAGAAATCATTTAAATTTTCTTTCCAGTCGGTAACGAGACAGGTACCGACACCTGTAGCCTCAAAGAGACGTATGTTTGCCGCTTTGTTCCCAGCGAAGTCAATATGAGAATTGATTGTGATTTTGGAATCTGCCAGAATCCGGTACATTTTCAGCCCGAAAGCCTCTCCCTGATTGACTTTTCTTATTCGGGATACATCAAGCATGTCCCTGAATTTTCCTCTACGGATTCTCGAAAGCTGTTCGATTAAATAATCTTTTCTAACAGGTGAAGCAAATGAAGAAGCCCATATTTTGAAAGGTACTTGTCTTGACAGTTCAGCCATCAGCCTGAGTCTTTGTGTGTGCCCCCAGGAATATAATGAGCCGACAAATGTGGAATCATATATTGGCTCCCTTATTTTTATCCTATTTAATATTTCAGGTTCGAAACCGAATATGAAATAATATCCTTTGAAGCCGTTAGCATTGTAAAAGTCAACACTTTCCTGCACACACGAAAGAACAATGTCACACCCCTGAAACAATGATGCATTATTTCTTAAAATGCCGTCCCAACCAATGACAAGCTTAATTGAAGGATGTTTCTTTTTGATAGTTGACTTGTATTCAGGTTTTATTTGAAATTCATTAGTGAAAAAAATGTCCGGTTTAAATTCTGAAATCTGAGCATCTAAAATATCATAAAACCAATTGTTACCTGAGAATTTTATTCCGTGTTCTTTTGCCCATTGCTTCTGCAACAATTCATTATTCGTCAGAGTTTCTTCTACGATAAAATTTCCTGTTCTATCGAGATTGATTTTCCAGAAGTCAGCCCAATAAAAGCTGTCATACATGATTTTTGCAAGATGTTCACTATAGGGAAGCTCTGTTGCATCAGGTTCATTCCTGTAGAAATATTTCAAATATCCCGGATAAATCTCACCTGATTTGAATAACCTGATTACGCTCATTCTTATTTATCCCAGTTAATTATTTCGAATAAAATTCTTTGATTGAATCACAAATATATTTTATTTCTTCATCTGTCAATTCAGGATACATTGGCAGTGACAATATATAAGGTTGATACTCATAAGACATCTTAAATTCATCGTGCGATTGTTCAATATGTTTGTAAGCATCCAGCATAGGTAACATCTTTGGATAATGAATAGCCGTCTCGATTCCTTTTGCAGAAAGATGTTCTCTCAGCTTGTTCCTGTCCAATGCTTTAATGCAATAAACATAGTAAACATGAGTAAAACCTTCAATGGATGAAGGAGTCCTCACTTGCTGAATATCTTTAAGATGTTCATTATATATTTTTGCATTTGAAATTCTTTGCTTATTCCACTTATTCAGGTGTCTGAGCTTGGCTGTGAGTATTGCCCCTTGGATGCCGTCGAGGCGGCTGTTCCTTCCTTCGATTTTGTGCTCGTGTTTTATTAATTGCCCATGATTAGCAATGAGAGTCGCCTTTTCAGTTAAATCATCATTATTTGTAACAATACATCCTGCATCGCCGAAAGCACCGAGATTTTTACTTGGGTAGAAACTGAAAGTTGCAAAGTCTCCGAATGTTCCAGCAAGTTTACCGTCTATCTTTGCACCATGTGCCTGGGCGCAATCTTCGAGAACAAATAATTTATGCTTTTTTGCAATCAGCATTATTGAATCCATATCGGCAGGCAATCCGTAAAGATGAACAGGAATAATGGCTTTGGTAGCAGGTGTTATGTGCTTTTCAATTTCATGAGGATTGATTGTATAATAGTATGAAAGTGTATCGGCAAAAACAGGTTTTGCACCTACAAGACTAACTGCCTCCGATGTAGATATCCATGTATGAGTTGGAACAATAACTTCATCACCTTTTCCAATACCAAGAGCTTTAAGTGCGATTTCGATTGCATCAGTACCATTAGCACAAGTTATGCAATGCTTGACACCAAGATATTTTGCAAACTCATCGGCGAAACTCTCTACGTATTTTCCACCAATAAAAGCAGTCCCTTCAATCACTGATGAGATTGCATCATCAATTTCTTTCTTATTACTATCATACTGCCTTTTAAGGTCAACAAATTTTATCATACTAAAATTTTCAATTTTCAATTTTACAATTTTCAATAATTTATTAATTAAATCACAGTATCATTATTTTTACTAGATGATTTAGCTATTTTATGAAATATTAATGTCAATTCATGTGCTTCCTTTAATAAAATATCTGCGGATCCCTTTAAATCATTATCTGCAGCTGATAACATCCTAAGCCAATGTTTTGTTTCTTGAGATTCTTTCTTACAAATAAAAATTTTATATCTAAAATCATTTTTTGAATTAGCTCCAATAGCTTCCATATAGTTAGCGCCGACACTAGTACCGGATTTTATTATTTGGTTTATTAATGGTTTAGTTATTATGTTCACATTAATTTTTTTGCAAAATAAAATGATATTTATTCCAAATTTTGTTGTTCTTTCTTCAAGGTCATATTTTAATTTATTTCCATCCATTTTGTAAAATTGAAAATTGTAAAATTGTAAAATTTAAAAGTTAATAATGAATTGTTCTTAAAATTTGTGCCGGATTGCCTGCAATCACAACACCTTCAGGAACATCTTTTGTAACAACACTACCAGCTCCAATGAGAGAATCTTTACCGATAGTAATCCCCGGCATGATTGTCGCATTAGCACCGATTTTTGCGTTCTCTTCGATTGTCGGTCCCAGCAAGCCCTTCTTGACTTCGGGATGTTTAGGAAATTTTGCATTTGTCATTACAACATTCGGCCCTATCCAGCAATTTTTCTTCAAAACCGAATATTCGGGAATAAATGCCTGTGTATGTATTCTGACACCATCTTCGATTATAACATGATGTTCGACAACGCTCAGAGTACCGATGCTGACATCATTACCGATAGTATTCAGTTCCCTTATGTTAGCTTTATTTCCGGCATGAAAATTATTTCCGATTTTATTACCGGCATAAATCACAGTATGTGAGCGGACGATTGAATTGTCGCCTATTATTGTTTCTTCGTTATTAAAATCTTTAAACGGGCAACCGATTATGCAATAATCCTCGATTGTTACATTTTCACCAATCTTCACATTCGGATGTATTATAGCCGTTTTTGCAATCATATTCACACCTTCATTTTCTTATAGCATTGTTCAATAAATTCGACGGTTTTGAGTGCTTCAAATGCCGTTACGTGTTGTTCTCCATTGTTCTGAAGCACATCAATTACATTCTGAATAACTTGAGCATGATTCGACATCGAACCTTGGTACTTCCCATAATTATTAGCAGGCCTTGACGGCTCGAGGTCGGGAATTTTATAATTTTTTATTCTTTCATACTCAAGTGTGTTTAGATACTGCCCTCCGATTTTTACAGTGCCATTCTCAGCAATCACAGTAATAGAGCCTTCCATGTTTTCCTTCTCTGCACAAACCGTATAATTGACAGATGCGATAGCACCGCTTTCAAACTCTGCAAGAACAACACCATTGTCTTCAAATTCAATTTGATGTTTATACCGTTTACCTATAACTTCGACATTTTTAAAATTACCACCGTACCAGAGCATGAGGTCAATGAAATGGCTTACTTGTGTGTATAGAGTACCGCCATCCATTTCCAGCCTGCCTTTCCAGTCGGACTCTGCATAGTAATCGGCTCCTCTGTTCCAATATACATTGACGACAAGCATATAAATTTTACCGAGAATTCCATCATCAATAATTTCCTTTACTTTTGCAACCGGGGGATTATACCTGTTCTGCTTAACAACGAAAAGATTGACATTATTTTTTGCGGAGGTATCAATCATTTTTCTTCCGTCTTCAACTTTGATTGTCATTGGCTTTTCGCAGAGTATGTGTTTGCCTGAGTTTGCAGTATTAATCGCCATTTCGCAGTGCAAACCATTCGGAGTGCAAATAGAGACAACATCAATATCTTTTCTTTTTAGTAAATCTTGATAATTCAAAAAAGCATCAATTTTATATTTATTTTTCATCTCATCAATTCTCTCTTGTTTAGTATCGCAAACTGCAACCAGCTCAGCCTGTGAATTCTGGCTTATTCTCTCAGCATGGCGGCTTCCGATACGTCCACAACCTATTATTCCAAATCTAATTTTTTTGCTCATTATATATATTCACTCTTTGCGAAATCTTTGCGTGAACCATGAATTGGATTCTGAACCTAATGCAAATTGACATTCATCCAGGATCCATCCTTAATTATTCACTATTCACTATTCACTATTCACTATTCACTATTCACTCTTTTTGCTCTTATCCACATATCACGATGAGAATATTTCCTGCTGTATTTTTTCAGTTCTTTAATATTCTTTTTACCTGTAATTGTTTCTTTTATGTCATAAGGGACATTCATAAGATTCAAATCAGGTATTCCCTGATGACGAAAATAATGAATTTTGATAATTTCAAATCCAACTCTTTTCAGAATATCCACGACAATATCTTTAGTCGCAAAACTGAGATGGTCGGGAAGATAGTATGGCTTTGCTATTGTATGCTTTGTCAGGCCGGTTGTGTCGCCTGTTTCAATCAATAGCTCACCTCCAACTTTCACAAGATTTTT
This sequence comes from Bacteroidota bacterium, assembly GCA_021824625.1. Classification (GTDB taxonomy): domain Bacteria; phylum Bacteroidota; class Ignavibacteria; order Kapaibacteriales; family UBA2268; genus XYC2-FULL-35-21. The sequence continues at coordinate 7,585 of JAKAKE010000118.1, forward strand.
CCAACTGTTCAGGCTGTTCAAAGGATTTGACAGGTGTGAATAAACATTCAGCAATGATACATAATCATAGACTCCATCATGTTCTTCAGGGAAAAAAGTTTCGACATCAAGTCCTTTGCTAAGTGCAGAATCTATCTTTGACGAGTTTGGTTCACAACCCTTCAAAATCATCTTGCTGTCAAAATTTTCTTTCAGCGCAATCAGGAATTCGCCATGCCCACAGCCTATATCTAACCATGAAGAGTTATCATCAGGAATATTCTTAACATAAATTTTATTAAGAATTATATTAAATCTCTTTACCTGCTCTTCATTGAATGAACCGGTCAGGTCAAGTGTCTGTTCGCCCTGATGAAGCCCTGTTTCAGCACCTTTTGTAATATCATCATCCGAAGGACGTGGATTAACATAGAGTAGTCCGCATATATCACATTTAACCAGATTAAATCCGTTTTCAGAATCAAAGATACTGCTCCTCTTCGAGCCGCAATAGTAACAAATTACATTAACAAGTGTCATGAATGACTAATTCATTTATTATAAATAAATAATACATTAGTCATTCTGAACGAAGTGAAGAATATCACCCCATTCCTAAACTAAAGGAGATTCTTCGTTGCACTCAGAATGACATCAATCATAATTCCAGCAAATATTGAATTAATTGAAATTAAATCGCAATGCAAATTAGGATAATTTGAATAATTTGTTAAATGGTTTTTTTATGAGTACCGCTGTTTTAATTAATGCTTTCAACCAGATATTTTCAATGAGCAATCTTGTGTAGGAATTAAAATCGGTGTAAGGTTTACTGGGTTCTTTCAGATATTTAGTAAATTCTTCTTCGCTGAAGTCAAGTTTTTTCATAAGAAATTCCCTGTCCTGCCGCAATAGTTCAGGCTCATATTTTTCCTGTTCAAGTTTGGTTAGTGCTTCCTCTCTCGTCATTTGTCCTGAATAAATGAGGCTTGAAAGGTGTGCCTTTCTCTTATCAATCCCAAATTTTTCAGGTAATATATATCCCTGATAAAACCGAGTGAATACAGATTCATAATGCTTCAAACCATAGTCAATCCATCCAAGCTCATTAATAAGTAACTTCTTTGCTTTCTGATAATCATAGTCAATATAATTCAGGAAATCAAAGCGTCTCAATCCGGGGAAATCTCTCAGAAATGTTATAAAGCTGACTGTAGGAAATGTTCTCAGCTTTTTCTTTGTACCGTATTTTTTATTGATTGATTTAATCAGACCTGCATCTAACTTAGAGCCGCTGTACCATGCTGTGGGCATTGTTGATTCGCTGGAAAAATTCACTCCGCTGATGAAATTCCTGATTCCGTGCTTCTTTGCAAGCTGGTAAATCACTGCAAATATCGCATGGTCTGTTAGAATTTCAATATCAATAATTGATGACCTGAAAAATGCTTTCTGCAAATCACGGAATTCATCCCAGTCAATGACGTGTGTATAAAGGTCAATTTCAAGCTTTCTTACCAGCAGCTCGATATTCTTTACTGCATGCTCGGAATCCCAGCCGTTGTCGAGATGCACAGCGAGAGGATTCAAACCAAGTTGTTTTGCTTTGTATGCGGTGTAGGAACTGTCAACACCGCCGCTCAATCCGATTATGCAGTCATACTTTTTATTATTCTTTGATGATTTAATTTCTTCAACAATTTTTGATAATTCTGCTTCTCTTTGTTCAAGTGTGAGATTAAAAGGATATATATTTTTGTAAAATGAATCGTAATGATGGCAATGACTGCAGACTCCCTTCTCATCGAAGCTGATGTCCGGGTCGCTTGTGTCCATCACACAATGTACGCATATTTGATATTTCTTTTCTTCTTTCATATTTTATCTTTTTGAATAGCCGCTATCTTTAGATAGTGGGGTTTATTATATCAAGATTCCGACTTTAGTCACTTAATTTGATTAAGGGATAAATCCCAGTGTGGCGTTGAAACCACACCACGACTTAAAAGTCGTGGCTATTCAATTTAAATTAGAATAAATATTCCTTCAATTCTTTCTGTGTAGGATAATTAATAAGCACCGCCTTATGCACACCCTGATAAACAAACATACTTCCCGCAGAAACGGCAGAGGCACCTGCATTTACTGCTTCCCTGAAATTCTTTAATTCACCCGCACCACCAAGTGCAATTACAGGAATCGAGACATTTGAAGTTACTGATTTTATTAACTCTATGTCATATTCCTCCATCAATCCGTCCCTGTCAATTGAGTTTAATATTATTTCTCCAGCACCACATTCTTCCATTGCTTTTGCATGTTCAACGGGAGAAACATTACATTTCTTTCTTCCGGATTCAGTACAAACTTTATACTTCCCGAATAAATTCTTTTTTACATCAATAGAAGCAACGATGCTCTGGCTACCGAACCTCACGGAGGCTTCACGAATGAACTCAGGTTTTTTCACTGCCTGGGTATTGATTACAACTTTTTCCACACCAATTTTATAAAGCTGTTTAATATCCTCAATCGTTGTGATGCCGCCTCCATAGCCAATGGGCATGAATGCTTCGCTGACAATATCTCTGACCAGGTCGAAGTATGGTTTTCGCTTTTCTCTCGTAGCATCAATATCGAGTATGACGAGTTCATCCACCTCCTTCTCATTAAATAGCCTTACTATGTTTCTCGGGTCGCCGAGATAGCGTGGCTGAGAGAATCTGACAGTCTTGACAAATCCTCCGTCCTTCAGAAGCAGGCATGGGATTACTCTTGTTTTAAGCATTTTTCCATTATTAAAATTATTATGTGCAAAAATAATGAAAATAGGTGAGGTAGGGAATTGTTTGTATTTTACAAATTGTTTAAAATAAAAAATCAGATTTGACTTCTAATGATAAAACAATTTTAAAGGAGTGATTTATGACTGGTAAATTAACTGTTATTATTGAAAAAGATGATTATGGGTACTTCGCATATTGCCCTGAATTAAAAGGATGTCATACACAGGGTGATACTTTCGAAGAAGCGATGGATAATATTAAAGAAGCCGCTGAATTATATCTTGAAACTATATAGAAGAATGTTTTAATAATTATCAAAATCTTCTATAAAATATTTACCCTTTTGTGTTAAATTATAACTGAAGTCTTTTTTATTATTTTCATAAACGCCGACAACAGATTTTGTAAAATATCCTTCATTTTCTAACTGGTTAATATTATCTTTATCAATCTTTTCTAATTTGTCTGATATATTTTTTTTCACTAAAATTAGAATATCATATTTCTCTTTGTGTGTCATAAATTCACCTTTTGAATATTAGTAAGATTATTTTATTTAATCACCTATCACTATTTCAAAAATTGATTATTCTAAACTTAATAATCCATCCAATCACCATTGCCAGTGTTTTCAAAATTTATTCTTATGTGTATATGTACCCGTAGGGACACGGCATGCCGTATCACTACATAATTTATTTATGTTTGGATTTCATTCCGTTTTTTGAATAGGGCTTCAGGGCGTTAATAATTAATATAGCATTTTCAAATCCTGATTCGATTACTTTTGTATCTGTATTACCATCATAATATCCGCTAATATGTAAACTATTATAAGAGTTGTTTAAATAATTTAAAAGTTTTCTGTCAATCTTTGCAAGATGTTCCTGATAATACTCAATTGACTTTCTGCCTTTTTTCTTTGGCACATTCTTAATATTGAAGAGCATGTTCAATGCTTTAAGCACTCCGTTATATGCAGTACCACAGGCTGTATGAACATATTTTTCATCGAGGTAATTTCTATCTTGTTTACCTGCCAACTTAAGTGTAGCTCTTGCATTATCAATGTAACGCATAGCTTCTTTGTAATAGTTCCCGTTTTCCATTTCTTGTTTTAAAATTATACTTTACTACGATATTCGATTTCAAACTAAAAATATTTTCGATGATTTCTAATTATAATATTTTCAATTCATAAATAGTGTACGATAATAGTTTTTTTGTATTCATTTAAGATAAAGATAAAAAATTATGGATTCAGCTTCAAGCTTGTGCTGAACATGTTTCAGAATGTGGAAGAATATACTAAGCGGACTTTGCGTTTTCTTTGCGAACTTTGCGTGAACCAACAATGAGCCAATGGATTCTGAACCAAGTTCAGAATGACAACCATCATTCATAATTCGTAATTGAATATATAATCCCTACGGGATAAGCGTGGTAGCTGGTTATTGTATGCTACAGATATTTAATCGCTATGCGATAAATATTTTACTCTGTTCCTATTTCCCAATTCAATATCCAAATTGTCAATTTTCAATTAAAAAAAATATCTATAATTATTCACTATTTACTTTTCGCTTTCACTAAAAAAAAAGGCTGACTCCCGAAAGAACCAGCCTTTTAATTTTAAATAGAATTTTTCTATTAATACATATCACCCATTCCGCCGCCGGGCATTGGAGGCATTGGAGGAGCCTTTTCAGGTTTTTCAACTATTGTTGCTTCGGTTGTAATGAGCAGTCCGGCAACAGAAGCGGCATTTTCGAGAGCCACTCTTGCCACCTTAGTGGGGTCAATAACACCGGCATCAAATAAATCTTCATAAACTTCGGTAGCTGAGTTGAATCCGAAAGCACCTTTTCCTTCTTTGACTTTGTTAAGTATAACCGAAGGTTCGAGTCCTGCATTTTGAACAATAATTCTCGCAGGTTCTTCGACAGCCCTGCGTATAATATCCAGGCCGACCTTTTGGTCTGCATTTTCGGTTTTTAGCTTATCGAGAACGTGAACTGAACGAAGATAAGCCACACCGCCTCCGGGAACTATACCTTCCTCGACTGCGGCACGTGTTGCATGAAGGGCATCTTCCACCCTGGCTTTCTTTTCTTTCATCTCTATTTCGGTAGAGGCACCAATCTTAAGAACAGCAACTCCGCCGCTAAGCTTGGCAAGTCTTTCCTGAAGTTTTTCTTTGTCGTACTCGCTTGTTGTTTTGTCTATCTGAACTTTAATTTCATTGATTCTCTTTTTAATATCATCTGCTTTGCCGGCACCTTCGACTATGGTAGTGTTGTCTTTGTCAATGACAATTTTCTTTGCTGTGCCGAGGTATGCAAGAGTGGCATTCTCCAATTTATATCCTTTTTCTTCGCTGATTACAGTGCCTCCGGTAAGGGATGCAACATCCTCGAGCATGGCTTTTCTTCTGTCGCCGAATCCTGGTGATTTAACTGCACACACTCTCAGAGTACCACGAAGTTTATTAACAACTAATGTTGCAAGTGCTTCGCCTTCGAGGTCTTCAGCAACAATCAATAAAGCCCTGCCTGATTGAGATGACTTCTCAAGAATCGGCAGAAGGTCTTTGATAGCGGAAATCTTCTTGTCATGAATTAATATGTATGGATTTTCGAGAACTGTTTCCATTGTCTCTGCATCCGTTACGAAGTAAGGTGAGAGATAGCCTCTGTCGAACTGCATGCCTTCTACGACTTCCATAGAAGTTTCTGTCCCCTTTGCTTCCTCGACTGTAATGACACCATCTTTTCCGACTTTCTCCATTGCTTCGGCAATAAGGTCGCCAATTGTTTTATCGTTGTTTGCAGAAATGGCACCGACCTGTGCGATTTCTTTCCTGCCTTCGACTTCGCGGCTGATTTTCTTTAATTCATCGGTAATAGAAGTAACAGCCATGTCAATACCACGTTTCAAATCCATTGGATTTGCACCTGCGGTAACATTCCTTAGACCTTCGCGGTAAATAGCCTGTGCAAGCACAGTGGCTGTGGTAGTTCCGTCGCCTGCGACATCGCTTGTCTTCGATGCAACTTCGCGAACCATATGGGCACCCATGTTTTCGACGAGGTCTTCGAGTTCAATTTCTTTTGCAACAGTAACACCGTCTTTGGTAACAGTCGGCGCACCGAATTTTTTATCAATTATAACATTACGTCCTTTTGGGCCTAAAGTAACTTTAACTGCATCGGCAAGCTGGTCAACGCCTTTTTTGAGTGCCGAGCGGGCTTCAAAATCATAATTAATAATCTTTGCTCCCATTATATCCTCCGTTTAATTTTAATAATTTCAAAAGTTTATTTGTTGTAGTAAAAATTACACAGTGTGAAAATAAATCCACTGTAAGAATTAGCCGATGATGGCAAACACATCGCTTTCACGCATAATCAGATGGTCAACACCATCATAATTTACTTCAGTTCCTGAATATTTTCCGTAAAGTATTTTATCGCCTGCTTTGACCTGAAGAGGCAGAACTTTGCCTTCTTCTGTGATTTTACCATTGCCGACTGCGATGACTTCGCCCTGCTGAGGTTTTTCCTTAGCCGTATCCGGTATAATTATACCGCCCTTCGTTACTTCTTCGGGTTCAGAAGGTTTAACGATTATTCTGTCATGAAGAGGTTTTAGGTTCATAGCATTTCGCTCCATTTTTTTGTTAATAAATATAAATTAGATTTTTTATCGAAAAAATTAGCACTCTCTGTTAAAGAGTGCTAACAATTAAACGCAATTTAAAAGAAATTATTGCTAAAACATAAAAAATATTTTTAAAAAATCATTTTTGGTACGTTTTTTTCTGTTAACTATTAATAAATAAATAAATAAATAATTAATTTTGAATAATTTCGTCATGGTAAGTACAAATGAAAAATGCAGCAAAAAATAATCAATTGGAAATAAAAGTATATTTTAATAGTACAATTAAGGGAGTTGTTATGAAATCAACCAGAAGACTTTTTTACTTAATGCTTGTTATGGCATTGTTTGCAGTATCAGGCATTAACACAGCTTTCGGGCAGTCAGCACCTACACTTGTTTCACCGGTCGGTGGAGTGGGTTCATGCGACAATCCGAACGTAATTTTTACATGGACTGCACCTGCCTCGGGAACAGTAACAAACTATGGGATTTACATATCCCAAAGTTCGGCAACAGGCTCCGAAATACTGAACTACTTCGGTATTTCACCAACGTCAACTACTTATTCTTATTCAGTGCCGAGAAGTCTGGACCCATATTTTTGGAGGGTGAGTGCCTCTTTTACAGATTTATCGCATTTGTATTCGACTGCGGCAACGTTCACAACAGAGTCACCGTATGCAACAATGTACACTCCATCAGTAAACAATACCTGTGTCCCTGTTGATGGTATTTTGTCATGGGGGTATCCAACTACGGCAACCCAGTATGATATAGAAATCAATACATCATCTACATTTGACCCCGGCTCGATTGTTTATAGTGGAACTACTGCTTCAACCTCATTCACCATGAGTGGTGTTATAACATATAATACGCAATATTTTTGGAGGTTGAACACGGATGTCGGAGGCTGTTGGTCGGGATGGAATCCCGGGCGTACATTTACTACTGTACCCGATAAGCCTGTAATCACATCTCCTGTGCAAGGTTCAACCTGTACACCCCGGGTAACAAACTTTACCTGGACTTCCGCACCTCCTGCGGATTGGTACAAGTTGGAAGTTTATAATTCACCGAGTTTTATTCCGGCAAACCGTGTATATAATAATGTAAGTATAACAACTAATTCACAGACTGTTTCACTGCCTGATTACCTGGCTACATATTACAGCCGTGTCAGTTCATCATTTACAAATAGTTGTTCGACGGATTGGTCAACGACAACTACATTCACAATTTCACAACCTGAACCTACTCCTCTCATTCCTCAGAATTTGGCAGAAGGAGTTCCGTTCAACACAAGTTGTTCATGGTCTGTTGTTGCAGGTTCAAACTCATATAACCTTCAGGTAGCGGATAATCCGAATTTTACCGCACCTGATGTTAACCAAACAGGAATTACTTCCACATCTTATACAATTGCATTACCGACTATAAAATCAAACACTGTGTTTTACTGGAGAGTGGCATCTGTAATAGGCGGTTGTACCTCGATGTGGTCGAGTACATTTACGTTTAAGACACCTTATGATTCACCGACTCTTTTGTCACCGATAAATCACAGGTCGTGTACTCCGATGAGTTACAAGTTCCAGTGGAATTCCCCAACTGGAGCCACAGCTTTCAGGATTCAGATAGCTAAGGATGCAGGTTTCTCCGATATTGTCGTCGATCAGGACAATATTATGGATTTATATTATGATGTCAGCGGACTCCAGGAGTTAACTAATTATTACTGGAGGGTTAGAGGCGAGGACATTGCCAATACAGGCTTATGGTCAGCCACATGGGATTTTGAAACAAATATTCCTGCACCTGCACTGTATCTGCCTGCAAATAA
>JAKAKE010000189.1 GCA_021824625.1 Bacteroidota bacterium
ATCTTCATCGTTTCGGAATAGGTCCAAAGCCAGTTCATGTCCATGTGCGCATGGCCAATTACATGGATGGTGTCTTTCTGAGGTTTGGCTTCGGTTACGCCCGAAGAAACTTTGCCTTTATCGTTCTTTAAGGACAACAAGGGCAAGCACAATAACCCGATAAAAATAACCGTTAAAGTCTTGGTAATAAGTGTTTTCATTTGTAGTTTTTTTTGTTAGTCAATAAATGTGTTGGTAGTGCTTCATTGTTCATTTTCGTATGTGGTTTTTTTAACCTGAATAAATTCATAATCACTTATAAATCTCAAAATTTCTTTAATTGATTTAATCCCGGTAGTTGTTCCTACATTCATAACACAATGTGCCCCAACGGCATTTGCAAAATTTGCACATTTAAGTATATCCCAACCTTTATATAAGCCAGTAATAAATCCTGCACAGAACGAATCACCAGCACCTGATGTATCTATTACTTTGACATTATTAAATGCAGGCAGTAGGTATCCGTTTTCATTTTCCGGTTTTACAAAACAACCCTTATCTCCCATTTTAATTACAATATTTCGAACTCCCTTAATATTGAAAAATTGAGCAATATCTTCAGGTCTTGTTTCACCAGTCATCTCACATGCTTCATCATAACTTGGCATAAACCAATCAAGAAATTTCAGTGATGATCCAATTTTTCTTATCCATTGACCTTTTGAATCCCATGCTGTATCCATGCAACATATTACATTATTCTCTTTTGCATATTTTAATAGTTTTTCAGTGCCATCACCATCAAAATCCGGCATTAAGAATGTCCCGGCTATTAGTAATATTTTTGATTTTTTTATAATATCAAGATTAATATCATCAAAGCAAAATTTAGCATTGGCGCCGAAAGAATGCAGAATTGACCTTTCTCCATCACTGGATATCATGACCATGGAAGCAGAGGTTGAAACATTATTGTCAAGTTTCAGGCCTGATATATTCACTTTATTTGAATTAAGGGTTTCGAGTAAGAATTTACCGAAGTTATCATCTCCTATCTTGCCGATTATAGTGGATCCCAATCCTAATTTTGCAAGGTCTATCACGACATTCGCGGCACATCCGCCAATTTGAAGTGACATTCTATCAACCAAGGCTAATTTACCCTTTTCCGGAAAGCTGTTAACTGTTTTTCCCAAAACATCGGCAACTAATATTCCTACACATACGATATCTGTCATAGAATTTTCCTTTTTTACAAAATTTATTCTATAATTTTTGTAAATCTGTTAATACCTGGATCTGTAAAGATATCATCACCATCAGTGCTTGTTGTGGAAAACTCAGAAACCACAGCTCCTTCATTACCCGCCCTGAACCAATGTAAGGTATCCGGATTAAGAGTAAATTGATCACCGGGAGTCAGGACTATTTCATGTGCTACTTTAAGATATTCCTTATAATTTTCTATACCGTCAAGTTTTGGGTTGCAATTTTTATCTCCTTGTACATATAAAAATACTTTGCCCCATCGGCACCTAAATGTCTCCTCTTTTCCTAATCTTCCATTTTTTGTCGGATGAATATGTTCCGGACACGTTTGCCCCGGAAACATGACAAGTTCTTTTGCACAAACTTTTGAAGTATTCACATAAACAAGGACCTCGAGTCCTATCTTGTATAGATCGCTTAATCCGAAATCTGCAATTTCAATCGATTTTTTCTCTTCTTTAGTTGTAAAAATACCAGCCTTATTTAAATATGATATTGCTTTAAGCCGGGCTTCTTCAATTTGTTTTTTATCAAGCATAATATTCCTCCTTGCCGTTAGTTAATATTTTAATTGGGGTTGCCATTGGTGATTTAGCAATCATGCCCATTTCATTTAAGGCTTAATTATTAATTCCATTTTTCAAATAAATACCTCTGAGGACAAAAGAAATAAAAGTTGAGGGTTCTCAATGATTTCTTTAACCTTGCTTAAGAATGCTGCCCCTAAATTACCGTCAATTAAACGATGGTCAAAAGAACCTGTAATATTCATCATTTCTTTTATCACTATTTGATGATCTTTGACAATAGGTTTTTCTATTATTCCTCCAACAGCAAGAATACAGCTTTCGGGTTGGTTAATTATTGCAGTAAAATTATTTATACCAAACATCCCGAGATTTGATAAAGTTATAGTTCCTCCTGTAATATCTGATTTCTGAAGTTTGTTATTCTTTGCTGCGTCAACGTTTTTAATGTTAGCCAATGCAATCTCAGAAATTGATTTCTTATTTACTTGTTTAACAACCGGGACTATTAGCCCATCTTCAAGGCCGACAGCTAAACCGAAATTAACATTTTTAAATATTTTAATTTTTTCTTCATTATAACATGAATTTATTAAAGGAAAAGTTTCAATTGCTTTTGATACAATCTTCATTAAAATATCATTATACGATATCGTATATGTATTATCAGTTAAGTATTCGTTTAATTTTTTTCGCAATTTGACAACCTCAGTCATATCAACATCAATAGAGACAGTATAATGAGGAGAAACTGATACACTTTCTTTCATCCTCTTTGCAATGATTATTCTCATCGAAGTCGAATCATGTAAATAATATTCTTCTTCAACTAAAACCGATTGTTTTATTTTAATATAGTTATCAACATCTGCCTTTTTAATACGGTTTTTCGAAAAATAATTTACAACATCTTCTATATTAACATTTTCAATCTTTGCAACATTTTTTGCCAATGGAGAGGCAGTAGTCCTTACAGGATCCTCCTTCTGCGTTAATAAATCATGGCTTTCATTTTTAATCTCCTCCTTAATATCTTGATAAATTTCAGAATCTATTATTCTGTCATCCTGTTCCAAGATTTGATTTTCATGTTCTTCAGGCATATTCTCCCCTTCATCTCCTATATATGCAACAATTTCCCCTGTTTTTACTATCTCCCCTTCCCCGTATTTAATTGCTAAAAGAGTCCCTGCAACGAAGCTCTCCACAGACAATGAGGCTTTGTCTGTTTCAATCTCAAAAAGAATGTCACCAATTTCCA
>JAKAKE010000166.1 GCA_021824625.1 Bacteroidota bacterium
ATAATAGTTTGTAAGTGTCATGCTGAGAGAAGTCGAAGCATCTCATTCGTGTAAGAGATTCTTCGTCGTTTCACTCCTCAGAATGACAAGCTTGTTCTTAGTCCTTAGGTATTTCATAGTTTGTAAGTGTCATGCTGAGAGAAGTCGAAGCATCTCATTCGTGTAAGAGATTCTTCGTCGTTTCACTCCTCAGAATGACAAGCCTGTTCTTAGTCCTTAGGTATTTCATAGTTTCTAATGAATATTTTGGGATTAACTATATTTGAGTAATAATTTGTAAATAATCACAAATATCATAATGAAAATGAATTATGATAAGGTATTGCTGATTTTGTATAGATGTCAATCTGAATGTAGTGAAGAATCACTTGGAAATCGCACCGGCACACATATTAGATTCTTCGCAGAGTTTACCCCGAACTTGATTCCGGGCTCAGAATGACAAATAATGTATAGTAAATCAGCAATACCGGTGATAATTTCTTGTAATAATAATCCTTATTTTTTGTAAATTGGTTCCGATGCTTTTCCATTTAATAATTGGCAGTTGCAAAATGAAACAAATAGTTTTATCAATCATATTCCTGATTTTCGCTATATCTATTTCAGCGAATGCAAAATCCCATGTGCTCCTCATAAAGGTCGAAAGCGCTATCGGACCCGCTACTGCTGATTATATTCGCAGTGGTATAGATAAGGCTGAAGGGACAGGTGCAGAGGCACTTATCATTCAACTCAACACACCCGGCGGATTGCTCGATGCTACAAGAGATATTGTCCGGCACATTCTCGGTTCGAAAGTTCCAATCATCGTGTATGTCGCTCCCGGAGGAGCAAGGGCAGCCTCCGCAGGCGTGTTCATAACTCTTTCTGCAAATTTTGCTGTGATGGCACCCGGAACGAATATAGGCGCTGCACATCCTGTCGGTCTTGGAGGAGAAAGCGATTCATCCAAAACGATGTATGACAAGATTACAAATGATGCCTCTGCTTTTATTCGCAGCATCGCCCAAAAAAGGCACAGAAATGCAACTTGGGCGGAACTCTGTGTAAGAGAAAGTATTTCTTCCACCGAGAATGAAGCATTGAAGGAAGGGGTTATTGATTACATCTGCCCCGGTGTTGATTCGTTGCTTAGAGCAGTTGACGGGGACTTAGCTGTTACATCTTCCGGAACTATAACCATGAAGACAGCATCAGCCGAAGTCATAGAGCAGGAGATGAACTGGAAAGAAGAATTCCTCAGCATACTGACAAATCCGAACATTGCATATATATTGCTTTTAATCGGTATTTACGGAATATTTTTCGAGCTGTATAATCCAGGTTCAATTGTCCCCGGGGTGGCAGGCGGGATAAGCCTTATTCTTGCCGGTTACTCACTCCAATTCCTGCCAATCAACTACGCAGGGCTTTCATTAATATTCCTCGCAGTTGTAATGTTTTTAATTGAGATTAAAGTAACGAGCTACGGCATTCTGACAATAGGAGGAGTTGTCTCATTCCTGCTCGGCTCGCTCATGTTAATAGATTCACCTTATGAATTTCTGCAAATATCCCTGAGTTCAATAATCACCGGTACGGTCTTTACAGCTTTATTTTTCATTTTCGTTGTCGCTTTGGGCTTGAAGGCACAGAGGCGGAGAAAGGCTTTAGGCAATGAAGCAATGATTGGCATGAAGGGTAAGGCTATTTCGGACATTTCAGCAAATGTAAAAGGTAATGTCAAAGTAATGGGTGAAATTTGGAAAGCCGCTTCAGATGAGGCAATCAGCAAAGGTGATGAGGTTATCGTTGTGGAGGTGGTATCACTTCTTCTCAGGGTGAAAAAAAAATCTGAATTATGAAATTTAAATTTAAGTATCATTTCATATTATATAATCTATTTTTTCAATAAATATTCAGTTAAAATCAGCAATCAAATGATTTATTACAAATTTTCATATAAAAAAGAATACTTATTTCTGAATATTTACATACAAAAAGAAAAGCGACTGAAAATTCAACCGGGAATTTGACGAGTGATTCAGCAGTCTCTGGCTAAAGCTGAAGGGTATGGTGGAATGTTTAGCAGAAGTTTTATTATTCTATTCTCCATTTTGCATCAAATTGTCGTTTATTTCTTCCTTTCTGATAATAAGAAGAATATTTTTTTCAAAACATAAATCCTATTCCAATCCCTGCACCGATTTTCATTACTCTTTTTATTTCAGGATAAGGTGTTTTGCTATTTTCGGTAATTTCTAATCTGTCCTCGTAAAATTTATAGCCGAGTTCAAGGCTCAGAATAAACCTTTTATAATAATATTCTCCGGCGATACCAACTCCGCAATTGATGGAGTTATTAATTTTCTTATTTAGATTTCCGTTTCCCTCCCTGCTGTCATCATCGAAAAAGTAATAAGCTCCGGCAAGAAAATATACTCTTCCGTTCTCCCCGGTCGCAATATTTCTCTGGATTTCCAATCCGAATTCATAATTCAAATTCTTATGTTCTTCACCTTGGACTAAAGAGTACAGGTAATAGACCAATCCCATAAACTGTAATTTGAAATCTTCGGTAATCTTCCTGTTGTAATACAATCCGTATCCTGAAATATTCGATAATTTTATTCCGAAAGTATTATTCAGACTACTATAAGAAACTTCCTGGCAAAAAATCGTTTGAGTCAAAGAAAAGGTTAAAATAACAATAAAGATTTTTAATGTTTTCATCTCATTTTCTTAATAGTGGTTCAATATTAAAATTGTCTGACATTTTTCAGTGTTGAGTTTTTTTTATAATTAAAATCAGTACAGCCAGAGAACTCCAAAGCCTATGCCGAGAGTTGTTTTTCTTTCGACACTTAGGCTGCTGTCCTGAATAGCTTCTGAATTTTGAAATTTATATCCAAAATGAAAATAACCTGCGAAATTTTTTGCCATATACCACTGCAAACCAAAACCTAAACCTATTGAAAATATTTTTTTATCAATATCATTGAAATCGGACATATAACTATATTGGTTTTTTTTCGTTTCAGTGGTATAAGAAGCTCCAATCATAGCATAAATTTTAGTTCTATTGGATTTTATTATATCCCTCTGAAACTCAATACCAAAATCATAATTAATATTCTTATCATCAGATTCAATAGTCGTCTTACTCAAATCTTTCCAACGTGTATATTCTTCATAAGTGATAAAACCAATAAACATAAATGAATAATCATCCAAAAACCTCCTCAGGAAAGTTAACCCGTAACCGGACATAGTAGAATAACTCAAGCCAATTCCATTGTCATAAAGATTCGGATATTTTACGGTATCGGCTAAAAAAGGATCAGAATCAAGAGTAAAAGGCATTAATGTATCCTGTGCCTTGAGTGTGACTACCGAAATGATTGCGATTGTAAAAATAAAAAATAATCTTTTCATTTTTTCCCCTCTGGAAATCTATATAAAATAATTGCATTCGAGGAAATTAATATTACTAATATAAAAAAAGATATGTTCAATTACTATTTAATTTCTTTTACTTAAAGCATACAATTAAGAAGATTATTTCAAAATATGAAAATTGAAAATTTATCATTTATAATCTTCATAAAACAACTTGAGTCTTTTTTCTAACTGGGGCATTTGTTCTTTTTGTACAAGTGAAACACAAGCTCTTATACCTTCAGTCCTTAAACTTCCAGTCGAAGTCAAAGGAATACTGCTGATTCCATAATAGAGGAGTATCTCGGATAATTCATCACCTGTAAATCCCGGGAAAGAAACTGTAAAATAAAATCCATCGGCAATAGGTACATCACCGTCCATGTCATATACTATTTTAAATCCGTTTTCAATAAATAATTTTTTCATGATTTTTGCTTTTTCGCCGTAGATTTTTACGTCCTCCACAAATGCATACTGTCCATCATTAGCCGCTTTAAGAATCTCGGCAAAACCGTATTGAACCGAATGTGGAACTCCTGCTGTTGTCAAAAATATGGTTTCATATATCAATGCCCTGCCAAAAGCATCATTCGAATAATAATCCAATAAATCAGGATAAGGAGTTTTATACAAATTTTCGGAAATTACCAGCATCCCGATTCTTTGACCTGCATAGCTGAATGATTTTGAACCGGAAATTAATAATATGTAATTATCAATATAATTGGCGATAGTCGGCTGATATGGGGCTTGCCCGGGATGAGAATAATCTTTCCTGAAATCCATTGCGAAATATGCCAGGTCTTCAATCGGAATAACATTATATTTTTCTGATAATTCTGCTATAATTTTCAATTCTTCTTCAGTGAAGCAAATCCATGTAGGATTATTCGGATTTGAATAAAGTAATGATGTGATATTGCCTTTGGAAAGTTTCTCTTCAAGTTTATCTCTTAATTCTTTTCCCCGATAATTATTAACATCAAACGATTCCTGACGGAATCCTAACATTCGGACTAATTTCTTATGGACAGGAAATCCCGGGTCAATAAAGAGAATTGTATTCTTATCCTTTATTCTTTTACCGGTTACCATAAAAGCGGCATAACTTCCGTTTAGAGAACCGACAGTCGGAACAAAGTTGTCAGTTGGAATATCAATATTCAGAAACAGCTTTACAAATCTCGACATTTCTTTTTTTAAGGGTGGAATGCCGTCAACCGGGGGATAAATACCGGCAACATTATTTTTTAATGCATTGATTTCTGCATTAATGCCGATTTCAGAAGGCTTTATTCCGGGAACACCCATCTCCATACGGATGAATTTCTCCCCGGTTTCATTTTCGATATTATCAACAATTTTACTTATAATCCTTGTATTGCCCAGGCTAATATTACGGGGATTATAATTTTCAATATACTTCTTAGCAATTTCAAAATTAATTGGAGTGTCTTTTCTTATTTCTCTTTTCATAATTTCAATAAATAATGAATCATATATTACAAAATAAATAAATCTTAATTAATTTTCAGATAAATATATTGTGAGATGAGAAAAACCAATGAATTTTGATTTAAGTAACAGTAATATTTTGATTGTGTTAAGTGTTAATATTGTATATCGAGTTATTATAAAGGATTACAATTATTTACAGTTACAAAATGCTTTTACTTATATTAAACAATACCTGCTTCCTGTACCATTCCGAACCTCTGATGTCTGATATTGGTGAAGCATACTCAAGAACCTTTTTTGCAAATTCTATAATATCATCATCATTTAATTCTTTAATCCGTTTTCCGATTAAAAATTCATAAGCATTTTTTGTGAATTTAATTGTTGGAGCAGATGAACCTATTGCAATACCGGCATATCTTATTTTATCCTCATCATCCTGCAGAATGTGATATGCCAACGATACAACAGCACATTCCATAGACTTTCTTGTACCGATTTTAATAAAATCAGAAATAATTCTATCATTTGTCATTCTAAGCGAAGCAAAGAATCTCAAAGGAATAACCACACTACGAAGTATTTCATTTTTTTTCAATGCGGTTTTTCTTACACCAAGCATAAATTCACTAATCGGTACAACACGAATTTCATTCTTTGTTGATAGAATCTCGCATACAGCTTCTAATGCAACTAATGCAGTAGCAATATCACCTGCAGGTGAGGCAGTGCAAATATTCCCTCCGACTGTAGCTACCTGCCTGATTTGTTTTGATGCAAGTGTATTTGCAGCCTTGTGTAATACAGGAAATAACTCATTTATATCATTATTTTTTACTATTTCACAGGCAGTAACGAGTGAGCCTATTCTAATGTTAATTTCAGACTTAACAATTGATGAAAAATCAGGGTCATTAAGATTTGATAAATTTATCACATTAATTTTTGGTCCCGATTGCTTTCTCAATTCAAGAAGCAAGTCGGTATAACCCGCTCCAAACCTGAAATTATTAGATTGATTATTTTCAATTTCAAGAAGCAATTCGTCAACATTTCCGGGACTTATAACATCAAAATCAGTCATATAATTATTAAGAATTACAAGATATTATTTAAATTAAATAAATCTTTGAAACGTACTTTTCAATTTTTTTTGCTTGTTTCAATAATTTTGGTTTTTCATAATCATCATTAATATTTTCAATAAGTTTTTCGAGCATAAATTCTAATTTGAATTTCTCTCTTGCGAAAGAATAATTAACTCGAAATTCGGGATTTTTCATTTGTTCTTCAAAATATATTTCAGCATTAGTTTTCATTGTTTACCCTAAACACTTATAAATTAACACTCAACACTCAAAACTTAACATTCCCTGATAAAGCCCTCAGCACCTTCTCTGGTGTAACAGGCAAAGAATCTATTTGAACACCAATTGCATCCGATACAGCATTAGCAATTGCCGCCGCAGTCGGAATCAATGGAGCTTCCCCAACACCTTTCGCGCCATAAGGACCGAGAGAATCTTCGGTCTCAATCGGATAGAAATGTATCCGGGGAACATCCATTGAAGTAGGCAGTTTATAGTTATGGAAATTGGGATTCAATATCATTCCCTTATCAACAACTAATTCTTCGAGCAATGCATAGCCCATACCCATAACTACTCCGCCTTCGATTTGCCCTGCCAGTCCAAGGGGATTCAAGACCTTGCCTACATCCTGTGCCACATGAATATCTAAAACATTTACATTTCCAGTATATGTATCCACTTCAACCTCGACTGACTGAGATGCAAATGCATACGCACCAGAAACATTCCCTTTAAACTCTTTATCGGCAAATTCACTGCTCGGCTCAAAGAAATATGTGTCAATGCATAAATCACCAGGTTCCTTAAAATGGATCGCTCTGACAACTTTATCTAATTCAATTGATTCACTTTTTTTAATTGATTTGATTACACCATTCTCATATACCAAATCATCAATATCTGTTTTTAACAATTGAGCAGCTTTAGGTGAAATTTTCTCTTTTAACTTTTTAACAGCACCAAGAACGGAATTACCTGCAACAAAACTTGTCCGCGAGGCATGAACACCAACGTCCCAGGGTTTTATATCAGTATCAGTATTAATAACTTTAATTTTTGAAATGTCAATTCCCAACTCTTCCGAAGCTATCATTGCAAGCACAGTTTCAGAACCTTGCCCGATTTCACTTGAACCTGTAATAATTGTTAAATAACCGAAAGGGTCTATTTTGAGAGTTGTACCACAGCCATCCGAAGGGTATATCTTTGCACCACCTCCAACATGAAGCATTGATGCATAACCAACCCCCTTCTTATACCTTTTATGTTTCCCCTCTTGAGAGGGGATTAAGGGGTGTGTACTTTCTTTAACTTTTTCAATCACAATCTCCAATGCTTCCTTATGACCGCAGGTAATAAAGTGTAAACCCTGCTTAGTAACTTCACCCTTGAAATTTGCATTTTTCAAACGTATTTCTGATTTACTCATTCCGATTTCATCGGCAAGCATGTCTATTGTTCTTTCCAAAGCAAAAGTTGCCTGCGGATTTCCATATCCTCTGAATGAACCTGCATATACATTATTTGTATAGACTGATGTAGAATCAAAACGGCAGGCAGGACATTGGTATAATGATGAAAAGGTTTGCATCATTACAAACGGTGTTGTCGCTCCCCAAGATGTGTATGCTCCGTTATCGAGTGTTGCTTTTACATCCCTGAAAGTAAATCCACCGTTTTCATCGGCTCCGGCTGTAACATCATAAATCATTGTCTGCCGGGTTGGGGACGCAATAAATTCTTCTTCCCTTGAAAAAATAAGTTGAACAGGCTGTCCGCATTTCATTGACAGCAGGGCACATATCGGTTCATAAGGATACATATCCAATTTGCTCCCGAAACCACCACCGATTACAACTTGTATTATTCTTATTTTTGACGGTTCCATTTTTAATGCCCGTGCAATGTCCCTCTGGTATAAAAATGGGACCTGGGTTGTGCTGTACAGAGTTAATCTGCCGTCAGTTTTTGAATAATCGGCAGTCATATTACTCGTTGCCATACAGCAGTGAGTAACCCGGGGAAGAGTAAATCTGTGACTTACTACAAATTTACTTTTTGCTTTCTCCTCATCGAGATTGCCATGTTCATAATGAAAATGCTCGGCAATATTTTTATTTGGATATTTCCCGTCAATAAAATGATTTATTTGTGGAGCATCTTCCTTTATAGCTTCAAACGGGTCGAAAATGCCTTCCCTGACTTTGTACTCAACCTCGATTAATTCGAGAGCTTTTTGTGCAATCTCTTTAGATGTCGCTGCCACAGCGGCAATTTCATCACGTATACAATTGACCTGTCCTTTTTTTAATATCGGATGGTCTCTCCTGTAGCTTATATTATTAACATCAACATCATCGGCAGTAATTACACATCTGACGCCATCCAATTGCTTTGCCTTCGATGTGTCAATAGAAATTATATCCGCAACAGGTTCTTTTGTTCTAAGTATTGCTCCATACAGCATATTAGGCAGTTGAATATCATGTCCGAACTGAGCCTCGCCAGTAACCCTTATGTTAGCATCAATCTTTGGTGTCGGTTTACCAATAATATTAAAATCTTTAGTCATATTTAATTTTGTATAGAATTCAAAAACTTATTCACATTATTTTTAAAATGCTCATATACTGATTCAATATGAGCAATATTATCTTTAAGTTTATCCCATTCAATAAGAAAAGCATATCCATGAATTACAAAATGTCTGAATCTTCTCATACCGGCAAAATCATTTATTATAATATCATCAAATAATAGAGGTAAAGGTTTTTGTTCGGAATTGCTAAACATTTTTGATAAATTTATATGAGAATCTCCACCAGTAGGTAATGTTATGTTATAAAATTTACAAATTCTTTTAAGGATATTTTCGACCCCATTATAAAATTGTGAAATATATTGAGTAGATGCTGCCTTTTGGTGTTTTGTAGGCTCATTATCTCCGATTTGATGATATAATTCTAATAAATCATTTATTGTTATATCCAGATAACTAAATTCAATTGTAATTTGATTTATAATATCAGTTAAACTCATATATATATTTCCCTTTTGTTTTAATATACTCTATAAATGGTTCTTTGCTTTCAAGGGGTACAACATCAACTGATATCAGTATTTTATTCTCCAATATACCTCCAAATTCAAAAAATTTAGAATTTGGTACTCCCAGTACACCAATATCAAGGTCATTTGCATTCTCAGGGTCATCAAGAGCACTACCGAAAAGAAGTACTTTGGTAGCCCCATATTCCTTTGCGATTTCTACTGCTTTATCTATTTGTTGTTGGGTAACAGGCATATTTTCCTAAATTTTCAATTTATTAATTTTCAATTTTCAATGAATTTTCAAAAATTTATTCTCAATTTTCAATTTATAGAGCAGACATATAAGTCAGTCACCACAATAATAAATTACATTTTGCTTTGTGCATTTTGCATTTCAATTCAACAATCATCACCCAACACTCAAAATTCTGTTAGGCTGTCTTTTCTTTTCTTGATTGCATTTTCTCTCCTACAATACCGCCAAGCATTGCAACTATGTAGCCAAGAACCAGCCCAAGAAATATATATTCAAACTCAATTTCCGTTACCAAAGTTAACCGGACGACAGAAGTTAAAATTGTTATCGTTATAAATCCTGATAATCCTGCTTCTTTTATTGTTATACCGGGAGATTTAAGTCCAACCATGATACCTGTAAAAAATAATCCCACAAAGAAAGGAATAATAAAATAAAAAGGTTCATCCCCAACTATCAAGTTAACAATCACCGCTATAATTATGCTAACCAGGAAACCGAAAACTGTACCGGCAAACACCCAACTCCAGTTAAATGATATTGATTTGTTTTCCTCCATTTGAATTTCACCGTGCTGGAACATCTCACCAAGCCATGCACCTAAAAAAGTCAGAACAACACCATTCATCAGAATAATTATCCAGTCAGAATCCTGTGTAATATCATTAAATCCATTTATTTGCAATGATGGTAAAACAAAATATGTAATTGATGCGACAATTATTGAACCTAAGCCGGGTTCGATTATTGTAACTCCTTTTGTAATTATACCTATGATAAACCCGGTAATAATAAAACCCGAGAGCATTGCCAATACCGGAAAGAGCGCTTTATCAAATTGACTTCCTGAAGCCCATGAAAATAACAAAACTACTATTGTACCAACAACTATTGATACAAGCAAAGCCCTTACATTAAATCCTGAATTCATAAGACCCCCAATTTTATTAATTTTCAATTATTAATTTTCAATTATTTATGGGCTGAAAATTTTCAGCCCCTACAATTCAACACTTAAAACTTAACACTCAACACTCAAAACTTTTTGAAGAAAGCAGGTCTTCCGCAGCATCAATTATCTTGACATAACCCGTGCATCTGCATAAATTGCCTTCTATTGCTTTTTTTATAGCTTCGGAATCTTTTATGATATTTGGATTAACCTCACATTCATTTTGGAATGCTTTAATAGACATCACCATACCGGGTGAGCAAAAACCACACTGTACTGCTCCATGCTCAATCATTTTTTCTTGTACTTTGTCCAATGGTTTTTCTGTTGTTGACAATCCCTCTATTGTCGTCAATTTTTTTCCGTCAATATTAATTGCAAGGTAAAGGCATGAATTAATAGCTTTGCCGTCTAACAGAACTGTACATGCTCCACATTCTCCTTCGAGGCATCCCGGTTTAGTGCCTTTAAGATTTAATACATCGCGAATAAGGTCAATCAAAAGCATTGATTGTGGAATGAATACTTCAACAGGAGTGCCGTTAACAATAAAGTTAATTTTCTGCCACCCTTTTTGTGCAATATCGTTAACAGTTTTTAACATCTGAAAACCTAATTCATATAAATTAATTATGAAATTTTCAGTTTTACAATTTTCAATATGTAATATATAAATAATTTTTTAGAAAATTTTACAAACGTTGAATCTCTATGAGATTCTCTTATAATCGTAATCATCGTAGTTACAAACGTTGAATCTCTATGAGATACTGTTACATTTTCAATTCAAAATTCAACACTCAAAATTCAACATTTCTCAAGAGATTTCTCTTCCTTTCAGAAAAGCCGAGATATTGGCATCCCTTGCTGTTTCATTAGGTGATATGGATGTTATTGCTTCGAGCCATAATTCAAGAGGGATTGAACTGCATGGTTTAATTGTTGATAATAAACCTAAAGCCACTACATTTGCAGTTATCCCCTTTATATCTCCAAGTTCTTTTGCTGCTTTATAAAAATCAGCAATAACAACATTATAACCTTCCAACCCATTACGTATTTGCTCAAATTCAGGATAATCCCCTTTTTTTGTATTGACAGGCAGGGCAGAGAAATCATTGAATATCAGAGTACCGTCAGGTTTCATAAGATCAATAAAACCTGGCCTCAAAACCTCATTGATTTCCATTGCAACCAAAATATCCACTGAATTTGGTGCCAGAACAGGAGAATAAACATCTCCGCAGCAGAAAACCGAAATTACCGGTCCTCCAAGCTGTGCCATACCGTGAGTGTCGCCTTTTACAATATGCATATCCGAAAATGGTGTTTTTAATGCCAATTCAGAAAGAACTTTACCAAAAAACAAATTCCCCTGGCCCCCAATCCCTCTTATAGCCACTCTTATTGAATCAGGTAATGATTCCTTTGAAATGGAAATCTTTTTATCATAAATATGCTCAGGAATCGCCGGCTTTGATGCTTTTGCTTCCTTCTTCATTCCCTGTTTTGGTACAATGGCTCCATCAATCGGACATATCTGCTTACATACCTGCTCATAAGAGCCGCAGTCCGTACAGAACACAGTAAATGACGGCTTTTTATTTTGGTCAAGTTCAATACCTGTACAAATATTGCAAATACCGCAGTTCACGCATATATTATAATCAATATCGAGATTTGGAATTGTTCTTTCTTTTGGAACTTCATTAATGCAATCACCCTCAATTATTAATGCAGAGAAGATTCCGTCTTTTGCAAGAGCAAGTGAATTTCTTAGTTCATCTTCAATTTGCTGAAGGTTATATCCATCCAGAACCACTGTCCTGCATCCTTCAGCTTCAACAGCTTTTCTCAGGTTAAAATTATGTTTATAGCCTGCTAAATTCATCGGAGTACTCGGTGCCGGCTGTCCTCCGGTCATTGCAGTGATTCTGTTATCCAAGATTATTTTAACACCCGGGACATTCCTGAAAATTGCATTTCTTGTCGAATCCAATCCGCTATGGCACTCGGTTGAATCACCAATTATGCTGATGACTTTATCAGCCATATCAGGTCGTGACATTACGAAACCCTGCCTCATAGAGTCGGAAGCACCCATGCAAAGTACAGTATCCAGAGCATTGAAAAAATAGAGTAATGTCGAACAACCAATATCGCCAAACGATGCAAATATCAGTTTCTTTCTCTTTAATTTATTTATTGTCACTGCTAAAGCCCTGTAGGGACATCCCGGGCAGATTGAAGGCGGCCTTGCAACAGGCTTAATGTCAATTTTTGTTCTTTTGGGTTTAAATTCAAAATCTGTCAAATGTGAAGACAGGAAATCCAATATTCTATCGGGAGTCCATTCGGTAATTGTGCTTGTTTCTTCTTTACCAATCACATCAATTCCATTAAAAGTAATTTTCTCCCACAAAAATCTGTAACCGTCCTCAATGACAAATACATTTCCTTTGACACTATCCCTGAATTTTTTTATAATTTTAATTGGTAATGGATTCGTTTTACCTAAAGAAAGTATTGGTGCTTTGGCATTTACCAATTGAAGAGCTTCCCTGACTACAATATCATTGATGCCGCAGGTAATGATTCCCCACTCAGTAGTGCCTTTTGTTATATTAACAAGGTTTGAATCCTCAGCCCATGCGGCAATAGCAGGTAACCTGTCCTTAATCACCCTGTCATAATTATTTCTTGCAATAAAGGGGAGGCACATCCAGTCATTCATATTTTTCGGTAATCCCTTTGGCTCTATTATTCTTGATTCTTTCAATGTAACTAATCCTTCCGAATGAGTCAACATTCCCGAAGCAAGAACAACGACTGGTGTCCTGAAATTTTTACTAATATCCGCAGCAGTAGCGGCTATATCATACATTTCCTGATGGTCTCGCGGCTCTAACACAGGAACACAAATCGAAGAAAAGAAATACCTCGGGTCAATCACATGTTGTGTACTAGAAGGAACATAATCAGTAGCAACAAAAATTACTAATGCACCCGCATCACCTGAGAAAAATGCTGCCGATGAAATCGCATCTGCTGCCTGGAATACACCGGGAATTTTCATTGTTACTACAACATCGAATCCTGCTATTGCATGTCCCAAGCCGACTGCAACCGCAACCGCTTCGCTAACCGACCACCCGACTTTGATTTTATCCTGAACAAAAGCTAAAGACTTGTCTATCACTTCCGTGCTTGGTGTTCCCGGATAACCGTCAGCCGCATGATATCCTGCATGGAGCACTCCAAGAGCAAAAGCGGCATTGCCTTGCAGAATGAACTTGGTTCCCGTAGGTGACTCAACAACTTCCCTGAATTTGCTCATATCTTAAATAAATTTTCAATTTTATAATTTTCAATAAATTTTTAATTTTACAATTTTTAAATGGAACACTAATGACACGGATTTGACTGATTTCCACGAATCGGTGTATATCCGTTGCATCCGTATAATCAGTGTTCTATTCTTTAATTATTTTTCATCCAACAAATCAAAATTCAACATTCAAAATTCAACATTTACATAATATTTTCTTTTTTCAATTTCTCTATTTCCTCACTACTCAATCCGATTTCTTTATATATTTTTTCATTATGTTCCCCTAATCGGGGAGCCATACCAAGTTTCAATTCTTTCTGATTAAGGTAATCCGTAATTACTGCTGCCGGAAATAATTCAGCAAATTCTCCTGACGGAAGTTTTGTCCTGAGCATATTTTTCTTAACAAATTCCAGATTCGCAACATCCGGAATTGTATTAACAGGAGCAACGGCGAGATTATTTTCAATGCAGATTTTAATGAATTCATCGGTTGTGTATTGATTCGTCCCCTTTCGAATATCAGCATAAATATTATCTTTATCCTGATTTCGCCCGGCATTTGTCTTCCTTTCTGGTTTAGCAGTATGCTCGAATCCTTTAATTTTTGTCAGCTTTTCCCATTGAATATCATTCCCGATGGCAAGATAGACATAACCATCCTTTGTTTGATAGCAATTGCACGGAATAAAACTGCGATGCTCATTCCCGCTTCTTGTAAACCTGAAAGTCTCTTCCGGATTAAATACAAGTTCCGGTAAAGCGGTGATTAGCCATGATGTAAAACATTGAGCCATTGAAATAAAAATTTCTTTGCCTCCTGGTTTATCTTTTTGTTCTAAAAGTGCTAACAGCACTTGCGAAAATGCTTCATCACCTGCCTTCAGGTCAATCAATGGAATGCCGCATAGCATCGGGTCTCTGTCGGGTTCCCCTGTCAGGTGCATACATCCGAGCATTGCCTGTAATGCGGGGTCATAACCTGCTACATCGGGATAATCAGGTCCCATGGCTGAAATGCCGCACCA
Source organism: Bacteroidota bacterium (assembly GCA_021824625.1). Taxonomy (GTDB): domain Bacteria; phylum Bacteroidota; class Ignavibacteria; order Kapaibacteriales; family UBA2268; genus XYC2-FULL-35-21. The sequence goes on from JAKAKE010000166.1 coordinate 14,591, forward strand.
TATCAAATCAGGATTAGCTTTTTTCAGGGTTTCAAAGTCAATTCCAAGCTGTTTATAACGCATGGGAAGTGTATTGCAGAGAAAAATATCAACATTCAATTCTCTAATTACTTTTTTCAGAAGTTCCTGACCTTCTTTCAATTTCAGGTTGATTGTGATGGCTTCCTTTCCGATATTAGGAGCAATAAAATATGAGTGGAGGTCATTTATGCCTGTATCAGAGCCGATGTACCTGTTTGGGTCGCCGCCGCCGGCAATGGATTCAAGCCTTATTACACGCCAGCCAAGATGAACAAACCTCTGTGTTGTGTATGGCAAAGCCAGTGCTTGTTCTAATGATAAAACAGTTTTAGATTCCATTTTCTAATTTATAGAATTTAACCTAACAACCAACCTTGAATAAGTTAACAAATATAAGCAAAGTAGAGAAAATAAGAGAATTAACTTAATGTTTCAGAATCAAATTTTATATTTTTGTAATGGATTATTGATTATGAGGTAAGGTATGCCTACAAGGGAACAAGCAATAGAACAAGTAAAAAGCTTTCTGAAAGATTGCAAATCTATCGGCTTAGATATAAAAAAGACGATAATGTTCGGTTCGGCTGCCAAGGATGAGATGAATGAGTGGTCTGATATAGATATTATGCTTGTTTCCGATAATTTTACTTTAAATACATTTGAGAATATAAGGAAGTATTCAAGAATTAATATAAATTATCCTGATATTGAAACTCATCCTTTTCCAACTAATTATTTTATCGAAAGCGACCCATTTATTGAAGAAATCAAGAGGACAGGAATAGAAATTAATTCTGATTAATCAACATCATTTATAAAATCATCTAATGAACCAATTTTTGCTTTTTTCTCTTTAATTGCTTTTATAGTCCTTTTACCATTGTTATCAATTTCATTTCTTCTGCTTTCTATAAAACGCTTTTGAAATAAATCAATAAAAATTCTTTGGTCTTCAAATGACAGTAATTCTGCTTCTTCGATTATTCCTTGAATTGATGTAGTTGCCATATTAATTCAATAAATTCTAATATTTAAATCATTACAAAAAACGTACTTTATTTTATAATTTTTTATATAAAGTCTAATAATAATTTACACAATGAATAAAATTTTGTATATTTGCATTATGTTAAACAATGCAGGTATACAAATGCCAAAATCAAGATTAAAAGTAACACGATCAACTGCTGAAGAG
>JAKAKE010000121.1 GCA_021824625.1 Bacteroidota bacterium
ACAAAAGAAATGCTCGAACTTATTGAGTTGAGTCTCAGCAATATGTTGTCATTAATTATTGAACTACTCAATTCATCAGTAATTGAAGCCGGCAAATATAAGTTGAATTTACAATATATTGACCTTGCTGAACTTTTGGCAACAATATGCTATCAAAACCAGCCGAATGCTGAAAAAAAAGGGCAGTTGCTTGATTTTATCTATGATAGAAACAGTATATTTTATATAAAGGGTGATGCTATAAAAATCAGAGAATCAATCGAAAACATTGTTAGTAATGCTATTAAATATTCTCCCATTGGTGCAAAAATTGAATTAGGATTAAAAGCATATAAAGAAAACATCCAAATATTTGTTAAAGATATGGGCCCCGGCTTTAGTGATTCTGACATGAAAAAGATTTTCGGTAAATTTCAAAGATTATCTGCACAACCTACTGCCGGTGAATCATCATCCGGATTGGGATTATATATAGCAAAACAAATAGTAGAATTACATAATGGTAAAATATATGTAGAAAGTAATTTTGGTAATGGAAGTACTTTCTTTATCGAATTACCTGCTGTTGATTCCGAAGAATTAAAATAAGAATTGCTTATAAATTAATATACATTCCTAAATCTTAATTTTATTTGAATAAATATGTATTATGAATTATCTGCGAATTATTTTCCGTTTTTTTAATACCGCATATCAACAATTATTTTTGTTATCTCCCTTTCAATTTTGAAACTACACTCGTCGAATTGCGGAAGACGTAAGAATAACTTAATGTTATTAGATATTCCCCATCCCTCAGCAGGAAATCCCAACAAAGTCATGTCCATTTTAACATTATCGTTTTCATCATGGTGAACTGATAGACAATATGTGTCGTATGGCAGTTTTTCGAAAACTACAATTGCTTTATTATCTTTAATTTTACCAACCATACACCTATAACAACTTTGTGTCTTCTTCGGAAAATTATCCTTGAGATCCAGGTTGTAAATGTGAACGCGTACTGAACCGTTGTCACTATGACAATTCTCAATTTCAACTTCGAGATTCCCGCAAAAAGATGTAGGTGTAGCAACAGCAAACCTGATAGGAATAACGAAAATTAATAAAACAATGAAAAAAACAATTTTTTTTGGGAAAAGAAATATTTCGTTTGGATAAATATCATTTATATCGCTTTCAACAACAGCTTTATTTTTACAAAGAACTTTTATTTTAATCATTTCAATACCCCCCCCCAAAAAAAATAAATAATTTTCATTCTGCTTCATAAACTTCTTATTTACAAATTATATTATGAACCTTACTCCCTAAATCCCAATCCCATCTCCATTCAATATAATTCTGTTATTAATTATCAATCACTATGAATCTACTATCTTAATCCGGTAGATGGGATTGGTAATAAGGTAAACAATTAATATTTATAATCATAATAATTTTATTTTTCCAAAATTAATTCAAGACATTACTTATTATCATACAATACATTATGTTAACAACCTGATTCTTAAAAAAATGTTTTTCAGGTTATCTTTTTTTAAAATAGCTCTGTAAAAATTACTTTTACTAAGGCGTTTAATTCTGACACTGTCATAATCCATAAACCTGCTGCTTCTGTTTTGGTCAAACCAATAAACAAGTGCAATTTTGCCTTTACGTATTTCTATTCCTGTTGCACCGCGTTTGCCGATGACACTGCCTGAATTGAATAAGCAGGGAGCTAATATTTTATCGTTGTATAGCCCGCTTCTCCGGTATTTTTCTTTCTTTTGAGAATATAAAATGTCGAGTTCCTTTTTATGCATTTTAATTTTTTCAACAAGATTCAATTGATTCGAACCATCATCGCCATTCAGCTCAAGCATTAAATTCTCAATTAAAAATTTTAGAGAATCAATTTTCGAATGGGATTCAAATAAAGGACGGTGAGTATGCCCTAAAATAGAAATGATTTTATTCCCTGAAGCAAATTCGTAAGCGATTTTTTCTGTCTTAAATTTTGATAAATTATCTGCATTCAATGTCATGTTTTTATACCCTATCGGATTAAGTATGAATCTGCCGAACAAGCTTGAAAAACGATTGTAATCCTCGAGTCGGTTCGCTGTTTGATGCCCATGATATATAAAGATTGGATTGTTCTCATATTCAAGTCTTATTCCTTCCATCAATCCAATATTGTGTCCCTTGTAATTTCTTCTCGATAAAGTGTAATCGTGATTACCGAAAATCTTATAAAGTCTTCCTCTTGAACGGAATTCATCAAATATCTGAAATATATTTTGCCATGCTGTAACTATTTTTTTGAACCTGAATTTATAAAGTTCCTCAATATCGCCGTTCAAAATCAGGGTATAATTTCTTGGAAGATAATATTTTTGTAAAATAGATGCGAACAACTCAGAGTTTTGTTTAAAATCATCCTGATAACCACCGTTTCCGAGATGAGCATCGCTGAATATAACAAATTTGTCAGCATCGTCAATCTTAACTCTCAGACATTCGTTAAACAGTATATTCAATTTCTCAAATACTTTTTTCTTCATTAAAAATCTAATTAAGCTATAATCGCAACTTATACTGATAAGCTCATATCTTTTCTTCTTAACTTAGCTCTCGATGGCAATTCGCTATTGTAAAGCCTCTTTATTCCATCTCCAAACGAAGATTCAATATCACGAATATTAGAGATTAACCTGATGAAACCACCAATTTCTACCGAGGCTGCCTGGTCTGTTCCCCACATTGACCTATCGAGTGTGATGTGGCGTTCGACGAAATTAGCACCCATCACTACTGCCGCCCATGTTGGTGCCAATCCTACTTCATGGCCAGAATAACCTATTGGATTTGATAGGTACTGCATTTTATAATTCGGAATACAATTCAAATTTAGTTCGTCAAGCTTACATGGATAAGTAGAGGTAGCATGGGCAATCATCAAATCATCAAGTCCGATAATTTCTATTGTTGTTTCTATTTCTTCTGAGGTTGACATACCGGTCGAAATCATTAATGGTTTTCCTGTCGAACGTAATTTCATTAAAAGTTCATGGTCTGTAAGGGCTGCAGATGGTGATTTATAAAATGGCGGATTAAATTCTTCAATTATATCAACTGATGGTTCGTCCCAACAGGAAGCCGTCCACATGATACCATGGTCTCTGCAGAACTTATCAATTTCAGCATATTGTTCTATATTAAATTCAATTTTATTTCGGTAATCAATATACTTGATTCTACCCCAAGGAGTATCCCTCTCAAGATCCCACTGCTCTTTAGGAACGCATAATTCGGGTGTGCGTTTTTGAAATTTAACACAATCCACCCCTGCCGCATGCGCTCCCGAAATTAATTTTTTTGCAATTTCTACTGACCCGTTATGATTAATGCCTATTTCGGCAATGATAAATGTCGGGTGATAATCACCAATATATTTATCGCGAACTTTAACTTCTCTTTTGCTCATTTGTTCCCTCTAAAATTTTAAACAAATTTTTTTGAATTGAGACATTTTGATTTATTTATCTTAATCTGCTTTAAGTATTTTCATCTAAACAATATTTAATATTACAATTACATTTTTACCATATTGTCCACCCGCCGTCAACAACGAGGTTTGCACCCGTCATATAGGCTGATGCATCTGAGGCTAAATAAATCAAGGCACCCATGTAATCATCGGCTTTAGCCATTCTGTTCAGGGGTGTCATTTCCGAATATTTTTTTTTGAAAAATTCATTCTGATTATTTTCAACGCCACCAGGTGAAAGAACATTGACTCTGACTCCCGATTTACCCCAATAAGCGGCAAGATAACGTGTAAAAGAGATTACAGCACCTTTTGAAGCAGGATAAACCGGTGATTTATAAAAAGTCTGTTCATTCGACTCATTGATATAAATAGATTGATTAGGAGCTACAATACCATAAGTTGAAGCGATATTTATAATACTGCCCAAACCTTTTAATGCCATTTCAGTACCAAATACCTGTGAAGATAAAAACACTCCTGTAACATTGGTTTCCATTACTTTCTTGAACAAGTCCAACGGGTAATTCTCGAATTTTGATTCTTCTGCAGCTTTTATAGGATTCTCTACCATATCGTTTATAGCTGCATTGTTAACCAACACATCAATTTTACCGTATTTCCTGATTATTTGTTCCTTGACCGACACAAGGCTTTTTTTGTCAGTCACATCACATACCATTCCAATTGAATTAGGAAATAGTTTTTCAGACAATTCATCGAGTTTCACCTTATCCAGGTCGCATGCAATAATATTAGCGCCAGCCATAGCGAGTGCATTGCAATGATGGAAACCGATTAATCCTGCAGCACCGGTAACGACTGCTATTTTTCCTTCTAACGAAAAAAGTTCTTTTACTTGCATAATTAATTTTTTGGTTTAGTATTAAAAGACCCAACTTTACGGAATACTGCTTCAACAGGTTCTCCTTTCAGATAATCAGAAATATTATTCTCAGAAACTGCTTTTTTTAATATCTGAAGACAATTTTTATAAGCTGAAAGAGTAAATTCAATGTCCCCTTTTGTATGAGAGAATGACATATTATGAAAACCTGCCCAAAGAATACCACAGGCAATCAATTCTTGCTGAAGCAGTGATTTCATAAGCAGGGGATTTCCGGCTTCGGCATCGAAGGTTACCATTGACCTGAAATTATATCCTTTTGCCCTGACATAATACATTCCAAGTTCATCTGCAATATTATTGAAGCCGTCCTTAATTATTTTACCATAATTGTTGAGGTAGGCGGTAACATTTTTATCCCTTATCTCCGTTATCGTAGCTTTGGTAGCCGCGAGCGAAAGTGCTTCACCACCAAAGGTTGTAAAGAAGAAGACTTCCTTTTCAAGTAAATCCATAATTTCTGCTTTACCGGTTATTATTGAGATAGGCATGCCGTTAGCACAAGCTTTGGAGAAAACTGCTATGTCAGCTTTTATATCAAAATATTCCTGAGCTCCACCTAAAGCCATCCTAAAACCTGTCCACATTTCATCAAATATCAGGATTATCCCTTTTTCTGTGCAGATGTCTCTTAATTTATGAAGAAATCCTTCACGGGGTTCATCGAATGTAACCGGTTCGAGTATTACAGCAGCCGTATCCGAATCAATTGCGTTCAATACAGAATCTATATCATTATAATTAAAAGTAAATGTAAGATTCTTAATCTCTTCAGGTATTCCGAGGTTTCTGTCAGTAACACTTATATACCAGTCATGCCATCCATGATAACCACAACAAACAATATTTTTTTTCCCGGTGAAAGCTCTCGCAAGCCTGACAGCGGCACTTGTCGCATCAGCTCCCGATTTACTAAATCTTACACGTTCAGCATTAGGAATTACCTCGTGTATTAATTCCGCAACTTCTACTTCCAGAGGGCTCATTAAGGAAAAGGTTATTCCTTTTTCTAATTGTTCGCGAATTGCAATGTCCACTTTATTATAAGAATAACCCAGCGACAGTGGGCCTACACCCATTGTGAAATCTATATATTCATTTCCGTCAACATCAATCACCCTGCATCCTTTCCCGCTTTGAAGGTAAACCGGTGCAATTCCTCTGACATATTGACCAGGACCTTTTGCTAAGGTTTGGGTAGCTGCGGGTATCAGTCCTGAAGCTCTGTTCAGAAGATTGAGAGACTCTTCGATTTTTGGGTAGGAGCCGTTAAATTTTATTTTATTTATCATAATTTTTTTATTTTTATTGTGGAGCTTCGACTGTGTAAACTTCTTCATGATGAAAATTATCTATGTTAATTCCTCCAATTCTTTTTGCGAGAGAATACCCGTCTAATTTATGATATTTTAATACTTCCTGAGGGACACCGCAAACAGGGTAATCATCATAGCCGAATTTTCTAAAACTTATACCATTCAAGTTAGTAATTTGGGATAAATTAAAGAGTAATTGGTCTCCAAGGCCTCCAAATGTTGAGTGGTCTTCAAGCACAATAATTTTCTTATAATCCTGAGTAATTTCATAAAGCCAGGATTGATTAAAACGATTCAGCCAGGGCATATTGACTACTTTCAAGCCAAAGCCAATGCTCAATAAAAGATCTGATGCAGTCAAGGCTTCATGCAGCATCACAGGCCCATAAGCAAACATAATTGCATCAACCCCCACGGTTAAAGCTGTTCCTATTCCGGGTTCGAAAATATAATCCGAAGGTAATTCTATTCTACCCGGTGAAGGACCGATTACCATCCTTAATGCAACATTTTCAGGTGATTCTTCGACAGCATAATGAACAGCAGCACACATTTCCTCTGAATTGCATGGCTGGATAATTGTTAGATTTGGAATCGCTCCCAAGAGGGAAATGTCTCTTACACTTTGATGAGATTTTCCGGGTCCTGCGGGAATAGCACCTGCAAAATGACATGCATAAATAATTTTAGTTTGTTCGCAGGCATTATTATAAATTTGTTCGTTGGCCCTCGAAGTTAAAAAGCTGGCAAATGAACTGACTACGGGTAGTAATCCGATTCGGGCTAAGCCGCCTGCCATCGAAACCATATCCTGCTCAGCTATTCCGTTTTCAATAAATCTATCTGGAAATTTTTTTTCAAAAGGGCGAAGTTTACAATCTGCCGATAAATCCCCGTCAAGAACAATAATGTCCTCTCTTGTTTCAGCTATTTGGGACAGAGTTTTTCCAAAAGCATCAGTCACATATTCACGGGTAACATTGTCTGATGACTTAATAAAACCTTCGGCGATTTTATAACTAATTGGTTGAATATCGAATTCTTTTAACAATTGTGATATTGTATTTTTTAATTCCACAATCCCATTGAAATAGGTTTCATCATCTGGTGCACCCGAATGCCAATTATAAATTTTCTCTCCTTTTTCATCAATAATTGGATGTTCCATAAATGATAATCCATAACCTTTGGTTGTGTCGGCAATAATGAACTTAGGCATTCCGATAACCCGCTTTGATTCTTCGATAGCTTTTTCTATTTCATAAAAATTATTTCCATCGCATCTCGAAACAAACCATCCGAATGATGATACTTTTTCTTCCAAGTCTTCGATGCTATTCACAGAGTCAACCATTCTATCAGTTTGGTATTGATTCCGGTCAATAATAACTGTGATATTTTCTATTTGCTGGTGAGCCGTAGATTGAAGCGATTCATATATCTGTCCCTCCTGAAATTCTCCATCACCTGTCAGAACAAAAATTCTTCCTTGTAAATTGAGAAATTTTTTTGCCCACGCCATACCCTTTCCTTTTGAAATACCCATTCCAAGTGAACCTGTATTTGCTTCAATACCTTTGATGCTTACATCAGGATGGCCGTCTAATCCATTTAATCTTCGAAGACTCAACAGTTCTTTCTCAGTTAGTAAACCAAGAGCAAATAAAACTGAATAAAGTCCAGGAACATCATGTCCTTTTGAAGAAAAATAAATGTCTCTTTCGTGGGAATAGAAGCCGACTTCCTTTGTATTTAATTCCATCAGATATAGATACACCACTATATCCATTGCACTGAAACTTGACCCAAGATGTCCTGAACCTGCTTTCTTGACCGAAACAAAACAATTATAGCGGCACATTGCAGCATATATCTCTAATTTATTATAATATGAAATTTGACTTTCTAAAATTCTGTCAAATTCAGATTTCGGAATAATTTCATAATTCATAATTTATATTAATTAAATTTGTTACAATTACTATTAATTAAAGAATAACATTGTTTAACATTTCATCCATTGTATTGAATTTGTATTGATTACTTTTATACCAGAATTGCCCGTTATAAATTTCATTAATTTTTTTTATTCTGGGTTTTTGCGCAAGAAGATTCAGTATGTCAGAAATATTAAAAGATGGATTAACGGGATAAATCTCTTCAAATACACTTTTAATAAATAAATAATCTTCTGCAAAGTCAAGTGTGAACCTGTGTGATTCTGAATAATTCAACCCTGTTTCCCATGTAACATTCCCGATTTTAAACAAATCAGGATTGTCCCAGATATAAGGGGTAGTGTGTTCTCTTTGAAAATCCATTTCAGCAGAATTCCATGCTGTTTCTAATGCACTGAGACTAATGACTTCAACATCATTCCCATCAGGATAAGTTGGAGGATGGAGATTACTTACATAATCAAATTTCTGGTGATAATTGATATATACATTAACAACTTTGTCTATAATTTCAGGGTCAATTAAAGGACAGTCCGAAGGAATTTTTACTATTGCATCAACATTTTCATTTTTCACTGCCTGGTAATGCCTATCTAATAAATCCTGTTCACTTCCACGATGGAATCTGTAACCATTTGTAAGGCATATATCAACGATTTTATCGTCCTTTGAATTCAGTGTAGTTGCTATTATAATATCCGAAAGGGTCTCTGCTTTTTGCATTCTTTCTATCTGTAACTCAAACAATGTTTTTCCACAAGCCGGCTTTAATATTTTGCCGGGAAATCGTATTGAGCCTGTTCGTGCTTGTACTACTGCTATAATATTCATGCGCTGACCTTTGATTTATAATATTGCAAATATTTCGAAACAGCTATCTTAATAGGAATTAGAGGTTCGAATTTAAATAATTGATTTTTTTCTCTTTTTCGGTTGACTCTCAAAATATTCATACATTCATCTGCAATATTATATGATGATGTTCCTTTGTTTTGCAAGGGGCAGAGCTTTTTTAAAAGCATGATGTCAGCGTCAGAATGAACTTCCTTTTTTAATGCCAATCCTGTATATACAACAGTCGAATATCTTGTTATCAGGACATCGCAGTTAGCTATCATTTCGTGGACGTTTCCTTTTGAAAAAACAATTGCATCAGGTGCATATTTATTTATTTCTTTGGTAGCTCTGTCAACCTTTTCGTTCGGATGGAGCTTAAATATTAATTTCCTGCCGTTTGCTATTTCTTTAGCTTGCTTTATAAATTCTTTCCTATTTTCATATTTATAAGTTTCACGTAAATCACTTGTAGCTGCTAAAACATAATGCTTATGTTGAAAATTATTGGTATAGTATCTTTCACAATTATCATAATTTGGAATTCCGGTTACTTTTATTTTATTAGGATTTATACCCTTATTAATAAATAATTCTTTATATCCTTCCGAAGCAACACAAAATATGTCGAAATCCTCCGACATGCCCATAGTTGAGGTTGAAGCAATAAATCTCGGGAATTTTAAATATTTTACAAGATAATACCTGAGATCTTCAGGGTCTGTCATTCCTTCCTGAACATGAACTATTTTTGTCTGTTTAATATTTTTTGGTATGATTAAATCAGTACAAGTAACAACCAAATCATATTGATTAGCTTTCCCATAATAATCAATTTTCAAATTATGTTCTTTGAAATAGTTTGTTGTTGTCTGCTTCACTTTACCGCTGAGAGGAACGAAATTGAGCAAATCCCTTTTTGCCAAAAAATTTATAATCCCATCAGCATACATGTGTGTAAAATAGCATTCATGCTCAGATAGATATGTTGATATTTGATGCATCATTGTTGTAGTATTCAAAGTACCACATATAAAAAGGATTTTCTTCTTTAGCTGTTTATTTATTATCTTTTCTTCGCGAATTATCATATATTAAAAATATTTTATTTATTCGAATACAAAATTAAATTAGAGTTGTTAAGGGAAAATTAAAGCTTTGTTAAGAATTGCTGAATTTGAAAAAATATAAAATTTAAATGAAATAAATGAGTCTGATGTCTGACTTAAAAAAAAATATTTTTTAATTTTTTAATATTATATGAGACTTTTTATTTTTGATATTGATGGTACCCTGGCGAACACTTTAGGTACCGATGACCGTTGCTTTCGAGACACTATAGAAGCTGAATTCTCAATTCAAGTACATGATGATGTATGGGAAGATGCAAAGAAATTAACAAGCGGTACAGACTCCGGCATTTTTTATTATTTATTTAAAGAAGCAAAACATAGAGACCCTTCAATTGATGAATTAAAATTTATGAAAACCTGCTTTTTCAAACGTCTCTGTAATGATTTGGAAGAAAGTCCGGAAAAATATTTAGAAATTCCAGGAGCCAAAAGATTTTTTAATTTAATTTTAAATAATACTGGAAATGCAATTAGCATAGCAACAGGTTGTTGGCGTTTTTCAGCGATATTAAAACTCAAAGCTCTTGGTATAAAATATGAAAATATTGTTCTATCATGTGCCGATGAATATTTATTACGTAAGGATTTAGTTAATAATGCGATTCTTGAAGCCCAAAAAAGATATTTGGTGAAATCCTTCAATCTAATAACTTATTTTGGGGATGGTGAATGGGATTTTGAAGCAGCTAAAGCATTGGGCATTAATTTTATAGGAATTGATTTTAAGGAAAATGGAGTTCTTAGAAAGTTGGGTGTTGATTTCGTTTATAAGAACTTCATTGAATTAATTGAAAAAAATGATTCTCCATATTTGTAATATAAATTTATTTTAATCCCAAAATATTCATTAGAAACTATGAAATACCTAAGGACTAAGAACAGGCTTGTCATTCTGAGGAGTGAAACGACGAAGAATCTCTTACACGAATGAGATGCTTCGACTTCGCTCAACATGACACTTACAAACTATTATGAATTTCCAAATGAATAATTTGGGTTAAAAATATATAACCACCATTTGTAATTCGTAATTAAATTACTGTGTAACAACCAATTGCTTTAGCTCTGCCTGTCTGCCGTTTACATAAACAGTTACATAGTAAACGCCTGAAGCCAGTTCTCCGGCTTTGAACTGGAAATAATGTGTATCGTCTTTGTTCATCAAGCCATCGAAATAAGTTCCCATGCTCCTTCCGAGCATATCGCTGATTTGCACTTTCACGTTTGCATTATCAATTAATGATTTGAAGGATATGGTAGAAAATTCCACCATTGGATTCGGAAATATTCTTATATCAATTTCAGTCAATTTTTTATTGCCGGTTACATCAACACTACTGGGAAGATTAGCTATGATATAATCTTTCTTACTCAATGTTGACTGATTTGCCTCGTTTGTTACATCCAGATTAACGGTGAAAGTTCCTGAAGTGTTATATATATGAGCAGGATTTTGCTCATTGCTTGTGCTTCCATCACCGAATTTCCAAAGCCATGATGTTGGATTGCCAATAGAAAGGTTTGTGAACTGCACATTCAAAGGTATATATCCTTCTAATGGTTCTGCTGAAAAATCAGCCCTTAAGACATCTGGTGGATAAACACTTATAAAATCAGTTTTTATTATTTCAGAAGAATCAGTCTGGCTTTTAATTTTGAGACTAACTGAATATTTGCCGGTATCCTGATAAGTATATTTTGGATTTTGCTGGAATGAAGTTTCTCCGTTTCCAAAGTTCCAAAGCCATGAAATAATATTGCCTTCAGATTTATCAGTGAACTGTACTTCGAGTGGGGCAGCTCCTGAGGGAGGCACAGCCGAAAATGCCGCTTTCGGTTTAATATCATAAACAACAATGTAATTTGTCTTTGAGTCAGTATTCTCATTTGAACCATCCGATACTGTCAGAGTTACGTTGAAAGAACCTGAAGAAATATAAGTGTGTAAGGGATTTTGTTTCGAACTTGTATCACCATCGCCAAAATTCCATGACCTTGAAGTTATTTTTCCTGTTGAGTTGTCGTTGAACTGAACTTCAAGCGGGGCAACACCCGAAAGAGGCAAAGCCGAAAATGCTGCTTTCGGTTTATTATCATATGCAATGATAAAATTTCTCTTAATTGTAGTATCCTTATTTGTTGCATCTGAGACTATTAGAGTTACAGTAAAATTACCTGCAGATAGATAGGTATGCAAGGGGTTTTTTTCCGAACTTGTATCACCATCGCCAAAATTCCATGACCAGGAAGTTATATTTCCAATTGATTTATCAGTGAACTGTACAATGATTGGTACTTTATCGGAGGAAATTGAAGCAGTAAAATCAGCCATAAGCGTATTGAATCCGGCAATTTTATACAGATTGCCGTTGTAATCTGAAATCCAGAAGTTGTTATCCCGCGGGTCAATATCAATGCCGCGTGCATTTATCATGCCTCTGGTATTCGATTCAAGTGTCATCGTTTCGACACTTGCTCCTAAATTGGCTTTATCAATTTTCATTGCAAGTGCTTCGGTAAGGCTTCCCCCTCCGGGGAAATAAGTGCATACCTGGTATAAATATTGAGTGCCGTCATAGCAAAGTCCCCGTGGGCCATAAGTTTTGTTATATGGATTTGTATTTTGGGAAATTACAGTTCCAGTTTCAGGATTAATTATATACATCTGCCGGTTTCCGTCGCGGTCGCAGGCAATAAGGTTGCCATCTACGAGTTCCAAGCCAATAGGATAGGATTTTGAAGGACTTTTATAAGACCTGATTACATTCCCAAGTGTATCGAGGACGTAAATATTTCCACCGCTACCTCCGGTACTGCTCATTTTATGAATGTATAGAATCCCATTCTGCCTGTCGAGTGTCAAATCGCTGAACAAACTATCACCCGGCAGCAGAAATGATTTTTCAATTGCAAAAGTTTCTCCGTTCAGCTTGTAAAGTTTGTTCCCGCCGAAGTCCGTTGACCACAATCCGTTGATACCGTCATAAGTGATGCCATAAGGAATATACTTGACTCCACTTGAAGCAAGAACAGAACCTCTATGCAATTTATTAATTGAAAAACTGTTTGAGATAAGCGTATTCTCAGCATTACCGATACGGACTCTGCAAAGCATTGCTTCCACATTGGGGACTTTCCACCTTAGATAATTCCCTACTACATTATTTGCAATCAATCTCCAGTCGGCGCCATCATTGGTTGAGTATTCAATTTTAACAGGCATAGTGAATCCATACCATGAAATAATTGCCGGGCCTGTACCTACATATACTTCTCCGCCTGCAGGTGAGGTAATCGCCATATCGGTAACAATTTCTGCGGGTACAGTAACTTCCCACATTGACCTTCCGTGTGTGGCTGCCCTGAGGACTACATCAGGAAGTACAAGACGGTTTGTATGGAAGCTTAAATCCGTTACAGGGCTTCTCGGCAAGCCTCTGCCATATGGAAGCCATGAATTACCTCCGTCATAAGTGGCAAATACACCCACATCAGTAGCCACAAATAATATGTTTTCATTTTCAGGATGAATAGCTATTGCATTGCATGGAGCATCAGGCAAAGACTTGCCTATGTTTTCCCATGATTTGCCAAAATCTGTTGTTTTGAATACATGCCCTGCCCCATATCCCGAAAAAGTAACATAAGCAGTTCCGGCATTTTCATACGAAGTTTCAATATCGGTTAAGTACCTGTTGACAAGCCCGTTTGATGAAACTTCCTCCCAGCTTTCATCTCCCTTTTCGGCTGCATCCCGGCACACAAACAATTCGCCTACCTGAGTACCAGCCCAAATCACATACGCATTAACATGTGATACGGCTATTGCACAATAGGGATTTGATTTCCTTCCGGAAATAGCATACCATGAATCCCCATTATTATAACTGGCGTACATGGCATGTCTGCCATGGTACAAAACATAACTGTTTTGCGGGTCCATTACAAATGGAGTATTCCAGGGTCCCTCGTCATCACCCGGTATGCCCGACATAATTGACTTCCACGACCACGGCGATAAATTTACTTTTTGCAGATTTCCATACTGGGATTCTCCATAAAAAATATTGGGATTGTCATAATCAACAATCGGACGGAAACCGTCGCCGCCAAGGATACCGCCCCAGTTGTCAGGATTAAGATTGCCTACAGTACCATTGTCCTGGGTACCGCCAAAGTTCCTGTTCTCCCTCGAATAATCTATTGCCATAGCATAAAACTGGGTTACCTGGAGATTATTATTTATTTCTCCCCATGATTGTCCTGCATTAGTGCTTCTATACATACCTCCGTCATTTCCCGCATATACTATGTTTGGATTCAATGGATTGAAAGCGGC
Source organism: Bacteroidota bacterium (assembly GCA_021824625.1). Taxonomy (GTDB): domain Bacteria; phylum Bacteroidota; class Ignavibacteria; order Kapaibacteriales; family UBA2268; genus XYC2-FULL-35-21. The sequence goes on from JAKAKE010000121.1 coordinate 14,023, forward strand.
ATGATGCTGGTCAACATGGGCATTTCCACCTGATACATTAACCCAGTTCGTTCCTCCGTTTGTCGTTCTCCATATATTTATTCCACCTGCAAGGACAATATTTTCATTTGTCGGATGTACGCATATATAATTATCATACCAGCCCTGGCCATTAAAGAAGGTAGTTTGTCCCTGATAAACCCTTGTCCAACTGATTCCGCTATTAGTTGATTTATATATTGCAGCTATTTCACTTATATCCATTAATGTATAAAGTATTTCGGGGTTGGACGGTGCTAGCTGAACAGATACTCTGCCAATACCGGCATCAAAGCCGGTACTGCGGAGTTCCCATGTATCGCCTGCATCTGAGGAGTAGTAAACTCCTTCACCGGTTACTCCAATAAAAATCCTGTTTTCATCATTAGGGTCAATAGTAACATCAGTAACATTTTTATCAAAGGTTTTTGTCCAGTTAGTACCTGCATCGGTTGATTTATAAAAACCCTGACCTTTATAACAACCGCCTGCAACGATGAAGTTAGAGTTTTTGGGATGTACGAATACTTTTGAAAAAGTTCCGACATTTCTAAGACCGATAAGATTCCAAGTCGTTCCGGCATCAGTAGATTTAAACAAACCTGCACCGAGATAAATAGGAGTGCCGCCCAAACCACCACCTGCACTGCTGACAGCTTCGCCTGTGCCTGCGTACATGGTATCTGGATGATTCGGGTCAATAGCAATCGAGCCAAAGGCGATTCCGTTCTCAAAATCAAAAATTGGTGTCCAGTTATCCCCGGAATCAGTTGTCCTCCATATTCCTCCTGCCGCCGCACCAACATAAACCCAGCCATTTTTGGTGGGGTGCGGAACTACTGATTTAATTCTGCCGCCTACACTGAACGGCCCAATCGGCTTCCATTCAGGCTGTTGGGCTTGAATCAGGGCATTAGGGCTTTTTGTGTGCATCATGCGGTCAGCCTCCTGGAAAGCTTTGATTCTTGCATTTTCAGGTACATCTTCGAAGGGATATGCCCTCTGACGCATAAATTCATGAACCCGAACCAAGGGCTTTGGCAGATTGTCCGAAGCCGTTATTGTTTCAAGCAGGCTTATCGGCTTTTTAAACTCAGTTGTCTGGCTTTCGAGACTTAACGAAAGGCAAAATATAATAGCGAGAATTAAGTATAATTTTTTCATAATTGAGTCCGTAAAAAACAATGTACATCAAATAAATTAAAACGAAATATAATATAGATTTATTATAGATAATAATCAAATTATTTTTAATAAATTTACAAGAATATTTAATTTGAAAATGAAACAGCTATTTATTATGAGTATAGATTTTTCAAAATATCCTTTGCCAAAAAGATTCAGGCATCATACTGCCGCTCATCTTTATGTGCCATTATCACAAATGAAAAATAAACCGGATTATTATCCCCCTGTGTTTGATACACTTGATTGGAAGCAGGTTTTCGTAAATGGCAGAAAGCCTGATTTAATTGACATCGGCTGTGGCAAAGGTGCTTTCCTTCTTGAGTCAGCATTACAATATCCTGATAAAAATATTTTAGGAATTGAACTCAGGAAACAGCCGGTGGATTGGATTGCGGGTGTTATTCAAGGTGAAAATCTTCAGAATTGTGCTGTCCTTTGGTATAATATTACAAATGGTTTGGGTTTTGTTGATAGTAATTCGATTGAAAAAATCTTTTACCTTTTTCCTGACCCCTGGCCCAAGAGAAAACATTATAAGCGAAGAGCATTTAATTCGGATTCCATTGTCGAATTTGCAAGGGTGCTGAAAAAAGGTGGCGAATTTTACCTTGCTACTGATTTGAAGGAAATTCATGCCTACCACCTCAAAATCCTTGATAAGTCTAGTTTATTTAGCTATAAAATAATTGAAAATGATGAGGAATGGAACCTGCCTGTAACAAATAAAGAAAAATTTTGCAGGGCAAATAATATTGAATTCTTCAGAATAAAATGTTTTGTGATTTAACCCAAAATATTCATTAGAAACTATGAAATACCTAAGGACTAAGAACAGGCTTGTCATTCTGAGGAGTGAAACGACGAAGAATCTCTTACACGAATGAGATGCTTCGACTTCACTCAGCATGACACTTACAAACTATTATGAATTGCCTAATGAATAATTTGTGTTTAAGATAATATTTTCAAAATTGGAAATGAATAGCCAATATCTTCAGATAGTGGAGGCAGGATAGGTAGATTCTGGCTTTAGTCACTTATTTATAGGGGATAAATCCAGTTTTGTTGTGGTGCAGCTTCACCACTACATAAATATAATGGCTATTCATTAATTTTGTTTTTTTTAATAACTTAATAATCATCTTATAATTTCGTTAATGAAGTGAAATACAAATATTTTTTTAAGATAAAAATGATAAAAACAGATATACTCGTCATCGGTTCGGGGCTTGCAGGAGCAATAGCGGCAATCACTGCCGCCGATTTGGGAGGAAAAGTTACTATTATCACCAAGACTTCGGAACTTCTCGGAGGAAGCAGCGCATACGCACAAGGCGGCATTATCTACAAAGGCTTTATGGACTCCCCTCAAAAATTGAAGAAAGATATTATCCGCGCAGGAGACGGCTTATGCTGGGAGCCTGCTGTTGACCAGCTTTGCGAGATGGGACCTGCACTTGTGAAAGAATTATTGATTGATAAATTCAGCATAGATTTTGATAAGAAATCCGAAAATGAGTTTGACCTGACTGCCGAGGGAGCCCACTCTCTTCCCAGAATTTTACATTCAAAGGACAGTACCGGTAAGTCAATACAGAAAAGTGTTCTGAATGTAATCGAAGAGCATCCGAATATAGAAGTGCTTGTTAGCCACACTGCTGTTGATTTGCTGACCTTGTCCCATCATTCGAAGGACCTTCTGAACATATATGATAAACCCGCATGCTTCGGTGCTTTTGTATTGAATATGAAAACCGGTAAAGTATTTCCAATTTATTCATCCGAAACTATTATTGCTACAGGTGGCTTGGGACAAATATACCGTCACACAACAAATCCGCCCGAACAAACCGGAGATGGCATTGCACTGTCCTGGAGAGCCGGTGCGAGATGTTTCAATCTTCAATATATTCAGTTCCATCCTACGACTTTATACAACGACCGTGAAAGTTTTCTCATATCAGAGTCAATGAGAGGCGAGGGGGGCAAGTTGATAGACAAGAATGGCAAAGAGTTTATGATGGATTTTGATGAGAGAGGCTCACTCGCTCCGAGAGACATAGTTGCAAGGGGAATCCATCAGACAATGCTCAATACAAATCATCCCTGCGTCTATCTCGATATTTCTTTTAAAGATTCCGATTGGATTAAAAGCCGCTTCCCAACTATTTACTCACATTGTGTAACGATGGGTATAGATTTAACGAAGGAACCTATTCCTGTAGTACCGGCAGCCCATTATTCATGTGGCGGGGTTGGTGTCAGCCTTAAAGGAAGAACTTCGTTGCAGCGATTATATGCAGTCGGCGAAGTATCATGTACCGGTGTTCATGGTGCAAACCGTCTCGCTTCGACCTCACTACTCGAAAGCGTGGTCTGGGGCTATGTTGCGGGCAAAGACGCATCGGAACATTCATATAAGGATGAATATTTTCCGGATATTTATCCGTGGGAAGACGAGGTCGAAAACGTTGACCCTGCCTTGATAGCACAGGACTGGCATACAATTAAAAATACAATGTGGAATTATGTCGGTTTAATCAGAACAAGACAGAGACTCCTGAGAGCGGCAACAACTTTGAGACATCTGCAAACCGAAATCGAGCATTTCTACCAGAAGGCAAAAATGACTAATGAAATTCTCGAGCTTAGGAACGGCGTTCAGACTGCAATTGCCGTTACATTTGCCACACTCGAAGCAAGGGCAAGCCGAGGTTCCCACTATATACAGCAAAATGGAACTAGTCTTTGAATTTCTTCGAATAGAAGTAAAGAGATACACAAGCAATAATTCCAACAAAAAGAAACGGAAGCCATACGAGCCAGGGCTGGTACTCTTTCCAGAGCATTATAGTCAAATCCTGACTGCTAAGTTTTGTCAATTCGCAAAGCTTATTAAATGAATCCGTTGAACTGATATGTTTTAAACCATAATGAGTATTTAAGTAGTTAACTGCAAGTGTTGCCTTCTCTGCATAATACTTGTATAGCCAGCCTCCAAGAAGTGAGCCGCCTCCCAATCCGATTGCAAGGGATATATTCAGGTAACTCATGTACAATGCTTTTTCGGATTTTCCTGCAAGACTGCTCATCTGCTCTGCAAACTTTGGATTGGTTAACATCTCTCCGAATGTATATAAGATGATTCCTGCAACTGTAAAAGAACCGTAATATGTTGCTCCGCTCAGGAATAATCCTAATGCCGCTAACAATGTTCCGAGCATCAAAGCATAAATTCTGTAAACTTTAGAGAACCACCAGGACACAATCACAACTCCAATGAAAACAAGTCCTGCATTGAGATTATACAACCACTCATAAGAAATCATTATTCCCCTGCCTGTATTCATCAGCATAAATTTTGGAAGATGAAGGGATGAAACCAGGCCGGATGTATCAGCCCAGTCATAAATGAAATTCGGCAAAGTCTCGTAGAATTGCATATAAATAATTGTGAAACCTGACATGATTATTACAAACAGTCCCACTCTCGGTTTCAGGAGATTTACAAATATATTTTTGAATACAGGATTTGAGAGAATATCTTTTTTTTCAATTTTATTATTGTCTTCTTTCAGGAAAAATAAAATTATAAGATTCAAAAGAATAATAACCGCACTACCAATGAAAACAGTTTCCCATGATATTTCTTTTAGGAATTTCGATAAAGGCGGTCCGAAGAAAACAGCAAGATTCAGAAGCATGAAATACACAGCCCATCCCGTTTTCGATTTTGTTTTGTCAATCGTTCTTGCAACGGAGCCTTGCAATGCAGGTTTGAAAATACCGGAACCTAATCCAAGAATTATAGTTCCAAAAAGAAAAGGATAAAAACTTCTTTGTGTTGCCAGGACAAAATAACCGACAGCTATGATGAAAACCGAAATAATCATAGTCTTTTTGTGGCTGTATTTATCGGCAAAACTGCCGGAAAAAACAGGAACGATATTTTGAACCAAAGCCCACCAGAAAAAGATGATACCTTTGACAGTCTGCTCCCAGTGCAAGCCTCCGGGAGCATCCTTCTGTGCTATGAATATGGGCATTTGTAATAAGACAGTCCAGTATGCAAGCTTTTCCAGCATTTGTAGCAGGTTTAGCGCCCAAAAGACGGATGGTATGGAGCGTATATCGTGTATTAGTTTTTTTATTGTATCCTCAACATAATTGGTTAACAGATATATAATCCCTACGGGATAATAATGTTGTTTTCGTGTTCAGTTTCTACAGACATTTATTCACTACGTGAAAATCCTTGCACAAACTATTAGTTTTAACTACTAAATTCAAAATTATTTTATCCTTTATTATCCCATAGGGATTATATGTCTACGGGATAATAATGTTGTTTTCGTGTTCAGTTTCTACAGACATTTATTCACTACGTGAAAATCCTTGCACAAACTATTAGTTTTAACTACTAAATTCAAAATTATTTTATCCTTTATTATCCCATAGGGATTATATGTCTATAGTAATCTTTACCCCAAATACAAAGCTTATCCCGTAGGGATTATATCTTCTAAAACCTCATCAAAAATATATTTTTTATCATAATCAACAGCGAACTTTTTCAGCAACTCTACATATTCTTCTTTAAATGTTCTTTTCTTATGATGCACTTCTTGATTTTCAATATATCTACATACTGTTGATATTTGTGATCTTGAATATGTAAAACCTGAATAACCGGACTGCCATTCAAAATTTCCAACCATCCACTTATTTTTATTTATAAACATTGAGGAACAGCGTTTGATTTCTTTTACAAGTGATGATAGTGAATCTTCGGGATTTTGATTTAATAATATATGAATATGGTCAGACATACCATTAATCGCTAAAAGCTTATTATTTTTGTTCTTAAATATACCTGTGATGTATTTATATAATTCTTCTTTTTTATTTGAAGGAATAATATTTTGTCTTCCCTTAACTGCAAAAACAATATGTACATAAAGTTGAGTATAAGTATTAGCCATACGTCACCATATTTAAATTTACAAATTTTAATTATGTGAAATTAATATTTATATTTTATCTCGTAGAGATTATATATCTATAGTTATTAGTTTAACGATTGTTTAATATTCCATAGGGATTATATGTTGATATCGAGCCAACTTTATAGATATTTATTCACTACGTGAAATACAAAAGACGACAAATCTATCTTCTATAGACATATATTCACTACGTGAAAAATACGGATTTCGCATTTAAACTCTATAGACATATATTCACTACGTGAAAAATACGGATTTCGCATTTAAACTCTATAGACATATATTCACTACGTGAAATACAAAAGACGACAAATCTATCTTCTATAGACATATATTCACTACGTGAAAAATACGGATTTCGCATTTAAACTCTATAGACATATATTCACTACGTGAAAAATACGGATTTCGCATTTAAACTCTATAGACATATATTCACTACGTGAAAATTTTTGCACAAACTATAAGTTTTATCTACTAAATTCAAAATTATTTTATCCTTTATTATCCCATAGGGATTATATGTCTATAGTAATCTTTACCCCAAATACAAAGCTTATCCCGTAGGGATTATATATCAACTAAATACATTATATAGGTCTTAACACTGTAATACCAATATCCGATTCGATTCCTTTTATATAATCCGAAATCACGGCATCAATCACCACTTTCTTCTTATTTGATGATGCGTGCATGAACTTTGGTTTGCCGCTTTTATCATTGATAATCAGTCCTGTGTGAGAATAATCCAGCCCATCCTTATTTGTTGCAATTGCAATAATATCTCCCGTCATCAGCTTTGGCTCGATTGCCTTGATTGATTCTTTTGGAATGTAATAATATGTCCTTGCGTTGATTTCATTCTCAGTCTGTTGAATTGTCTTTAAAAATTCCGGCTCATTTTTTAATGCTTCGTAATATTCAGGATGTTTTGACATAAAAGACACATTCACAGGAAACCGCATTCCGCCAAGCTTCTGGGTCATGTCTTTTACAACACCTTTTTTCACATTATCATAAATCCAGTCGGATGTATAATGCAATCGTGATGTGTAATCGGTTTGAACTCCGCTCCTGTAACGCGTAAAAGTAACTTCATTAATCAACTCTTCAAAGCTGAACCGTCCCTTCTTCAAAAGTCTTGCAATGTCAAGGACATTTTCAAATAATGTAACACAATCAAGTCCCTTGAGATTTATCCTGCATATTTCGGGGCCGGGTCCTTCGAGTGTGAAAGCCTCATAAGGTGTATTGACAAGCATCATTGCTATTTTTCCCATCAGCTCGCCGATTGGCAGTTCATCCCATTTTTCGGAAATTGCCTTTGATATTATTTTTCTAAAAATTTTAACGGTATCTTCCGAATAAATATCTTTGCCCTGAAAAAAGCTGAACATCGGTGTACTCAAGAACATTGCTCCGGTTGCAATTAATCCTATTCTAGAAAATTCTCTTCGTTTCATAATATCACTTTTGAAAATTTAGAATTTAGAATTTAAAATTTTTTAATAAATTTTCAATATCAAATTTTAAATAAACAAATCAAATCTTATAAATACCATTGTAATGATGCTTTCAATAATATAAATTTAAAAATTTTAATTTCATTAATAATTGAAAATTAGAAATTGAAAATTATTTATTCTTACTCTTATATGAATTCTCAGATTCGTAAAATTCATCAATCAATAAATGCCCGCTCTCCGCAGCGTCTTTGGAAAGTCTGTCGCACCGCTCATTATCAGGTATATCGGCATGTCCCTTTACCCAGACAAAACCAACATCATGCTTCTCCAACTCCTGCAGTAGCATAGCCCATAAGTCGGCATTCAGAGCCTTGTCCTTACGGTTCCGTTTCCAGTCATTCTTTCTCCACTTTTCAGCCCAGCCCTCATTTATTGATTTCACCAAAAGCTGTGAATCGCTGTGTATGACGACATGAAGTCTTTTGTCCGATTTTAATGCCCTCAATGCTTCGACAGCCGCAAGGATTTCCATGCGGTTGTTTGTTGTGTACCTGAATCCTTTTGACAATTCCTTAAAATGCTTTCCATACCTCAATACAACGCCATAGCCGCCGGGTCCGGGGTTGCCGAGACAGGCACCGTCAGTGTAAATAATCACTTTTTTCTGTGCTTTGTCTTTCGGCTTTTTATCCTTAAACAATGAAATTTCTTCTTTTGTTTTTTTCATAAAATAATTTATTTAAAAATGGAATCAAGCAAAATTAAGATTAATAAATGATGTAAAGTAATAAAAAACCTTATCATTATTGATTTACCTTAGTAGCAGATAAAATTAATCCCCCGCCAACCTTATTACCTTGTTTAAAAGATATAAATAGCATGGATTGTATGTAAAAGGTTTTATTAAAAGTGTAATAGGATTTTATAAATAATAACTAAACATCTCATTCGTAAACAAATTATTCGATTTCATTTATTTTGTAATTTGGATTTTTAATAATTGAGAATTTTCTGAAAAAGTTTTTATCAATATTAATTATTTCATCAACAATTTTCCACTTTTGCGGATTTTGTCTTGTATTTGTTATTGCTCAAAAATCGCACAGGGCTCAAATACGCAGGGAAATCATGAGTGAATTAGTTAAACAAGAGACATTGCGATTTTCCAAGAGTGATATAAAAACCGGGAAAATTCACATCAGGTATGTGAAAGACGATGAAATTAAAATTCACAATTCAATGTATGATATTATTTCTGTAAATGAAACATCAGACTCATTATTTTTTACCTGCATCAATGACAAAGAAGAAGAAAAGTTAATTGAAAAATACATGGAAAAGGAAAATAGTTCTGATTCAAAAAGCAGGACATCAATTTTTAAAATTATAAAGCCGTTCTCAGTTTTCGTTGTTACTGAAATGAAGAGTCATTTTGTTCTTTATTCTGTCAGCAGCCCTGAAAATAAGACCGGCACTGATTTCTACAAATCAATAATTTCCGACGTACTGTCACCTCCTCCAGAAGCATAATTTAGAATTAAATGAATAGCCACTACAATTATGTAGTGGAATTATATTCCGATACCATTAACTTATGGATTTATCAGCTTATAATTATTTAAGTGACTAAAGTCTGAGGTGGGTGATGATTTAAACTCCACTATCTGAAGATAGCGGCTATTCAAAATAAATAAAAGGCTAAAGTTTGGATTGGGTGATGATTTAAACTCCACTATCTGAAGATAGCGGCTATTCAAAATAAATAAAAGACTAAAGTTTGGATTGGGTGATGATTTAAACTCCACTATCTGAAGATAGCGGCTATTCAAAATAAATAAAAGACTAAAGTTTGGATTGGGTGATGATTTAAACTCCACTATCTGAAGATGGCGGCAAATCAATAATCTAAAATTATATTATTATTAATTGTCAATTAATGGAGAAAAAATGAAAAAAATAATATTAATATTTTGCTTTATTATAGTAAGCAGCAATCTGGTTTTTTCACGAATTGAAAAAATAAAAAAGAAGGATACACTTGAATATAAAACATCCGAAATTGTGGTGTCTGCACTTAGATATCCTGAAGGGATCATCGAAGTACCGCTGGCAATAAGCTATATTTCGATGCATGATTTTTCGTTTATAAAAGGAATGGGAATTGAAGAACCGTTGAAATCTATTCCCGGTGTTCTGGCTCAATCGCGTGCCGGAGGGAGTGATGTGAGAATCACAATTCGCGGTTTTGGTGCAAGAGGTGCGGGAGACCGTTCAAATTCAGGCACATCAAGAGGAATAAAATTCTTTCTGAACGGAATACCTCAGACAGAACCTGACGGAAGGACATCATTCGACTTTCTTGATTTTTCACTTGCGGATAATATCGAGGTAATCCGCTCGAATGCATCGGCAATCTGGGGAAATGCGGCAGGCGGTGTTATCAGCATATCAACAATGCCAAGTATTAAGGAATCATTTCTCAGCCTTTCGGCACAGGCCGGTTCTTATGGATATAAGAAGCTATTTGCAGAGGCAGGTTCAGACATGGATTTCGGTTACCTTTATTCATCTGTTTCCGTGAGCAGTTATGATGGCTGGAGGCAGAATTCAGGTGCTGAAAGAACTTTATTCAATCTCGGACTGACTTCGGTTTTATCTAAGAAAACATCACTGAATATGTTTTTATCAGGTGTATCGAATAAGTTCAACATTCCGGGTCCATTGACTCAAACCACGTTTGATAATTTCCCCGACTCTGCAAATTCAGTATATCTGAGCCGCAAGGAAAGACGGGATAATAAGGCTGTTCAAATCGGTTTGAATATTGACCACAGTTTTGATGAGAACAATTCACTTTCGGCTATGTTATTTGTCAATCCCAAATACCTGCAGAGGTCGGAGCGAAACACTTACAGGGATTTCACGAGGTATCATCTCGGCGGCAATGTGAACTACAAGAATAAAATTGAAATTACCAATAAAATCAGCAATACACTATTAGTCGGGATTGATGAGCAGTACCAGGATGGAACCATTCTCTTTTATAGTCTTTCCCCTGAAGCAGGAAGAGGCAGTACATTGAAAGACAACAAAAGAGAAGGAGCAAGTACATCTGGAGCATTTATTCAGGATGAAATTATGTTCAATGATGAATTCAGTGCAGTACTTGGATTACGTTATGATGATGTTACTTATTACAACGAGAATTTTATGAACCGGGACATTTCGGAAACCAGGTCTTTTTCAAGGATGACACCTAAGATTGCCTTGTCATACAGGTTTGACGGAAATCATAATATTTATGTTAATTATGGCGGCGGCATAGAAGTGCCGGCAGGAAATGAAACTGACCCATCACCATATCTTGGAATGGACACGATTCACCTGGTGAATCCATTGCTGGAGCCGATTGTTTCGACAACTTATGAAATTGGAAGTAAGAATATCGAACAGCTTGATGGTTCATTCATCAACCGGCTCAACTATGAAGCTGCTGTTTACCTGATTGAAACTAAGAATGATATTATTCCATACCAGGGGGGTAAATTTTACTTCACGGCAGGCAAAACACAAAGATTCGGTGCTGAGTTTGGGTTAGGAACGAGAATGTTCAAATCACTCGATATTAATGCAACACTCACATACATGAACGGAAAGTATAAAGAATATAAAGTTGATTCTGTTCATTATGATGTGAATAAGGAAGGAAAATTTGCAGACTTTTCGGAGAATAGAATAGCCGGAATACCTGATTTAATCTATAATGCGAGCCTTAAATATACCCCGACATGGTTTGAGAATATGTTTCTCGAATTGAATTATGAAGGTTTGAGTAAGTATTTCGCCGATGATGCAAATAAGTTCACAGTTCCATCTTATTCAATACTGAATCTGAGAGCAGGAACTGCAAAACCAATCAGAATCACGAATGGATTGGGATTGAATCTTTATGCATCAGCAAATAATCTGCTTGGCACAAAGTATGCGTCATCTGCTTTCATTAATCCTGAAATTGAGAATGGCAGCGGATTACCTATATACCTTGAACCCGGCTTACCAAGGAATTTTGTTTTTGGATTATCGTTTGAATGGAAGTAGTTTTAATAAAAAGGTGGTGGATTGATTATAATCCATCACCTATTTGGTTTTAATTGTAGTGTAATTATTTAATTGCAAAATGTAAAGGAATTATTTACATTATATACACAAATACAACATTATATTCTTTTCTTATTAAAATTGTAAAATAAAAAGTGAATTTATGGACAGTCTTTATATAACAATAAAGGATTCAACGAAAACCGGTTTTATTATTGAACTTCTGGACAAATTAGATTTTGTTGAAATAAACAGGAAAAAAAGAGATAAAAGAAAAAATTCCAAGCATGACATTTTGAATTCTGCAGGAATTTGGAAAGATAGAAATATCAGTGCTGAAGAACTCAGAAAAGAAGCATGGAATATTTCAAATACCTGAGCTATGGTGCCGAAGGACTGGCAAACATAACAACACAACGCAACGGAAGAAAAGAATACTCCGTATTCGACCATCTCGGCTCTGTGCGTGTCCGGCTGGACGAAGAAGGAGATATTATCTCCTATTACGATTACGAACCATTCGGAAAGCAGATGAGTACAAGCGTAACGCCACGGTTGAGCTTTATTGACAAAGAGAAAGACAAGGAAAGCAACTTGGGTGACTTCGGAGTGAGGAAATATGATGATAATATTGGTAGGTTCACGAGTATTGATCCGTTGTATGATAAAACCTCACCCTAAATACCACTTCAACTGGAGAGGGACTTAGAACTAAGTGAAGTTTTTGCTTTTCTCCCTGTCTTCTTCGGAGAAGGGGCAGGGTGTTGAGGTTTTAATAAAATAATTTAATAATTTGTAAGTCAATTAAATTGATTTATTCGAAAGGTTATATTGATTATGCACACATTTAATGAAGTTCTGGAATCAGTTGATAAATTTTCTGCATTTGAACAGCTCGAAATTGCCGATATTATCAAGAAAAGAGCCATCGAAGAAAGAAGAAATGAATTAAAAAAAGAGATTTTACAAGCACGGAAAGAATTTAAATCCGGCAAACTCAAACCGAAAACCGTAGATGAAATAATCGGGGACTTATTTCATTGAGCCTGGAATTAGTTAATTCATCATTATTTGTTAAAAATGTCAATAAATACATTAGACATAATACAAAATTCAAAAATGAGCTTATCGAAATTCTAAAAATTTTATCGGAAAATCCATACGACCCAAAATTAAAAACACACAAATTAAAAGGCACTCTTAAAGGTTCATTAAGCTGTTCAATCAATTTCAATTTGAGATTAATTTTCAGCTTTGGTATTGTAACAGATAAATTTGGAAATAAAAGAGAAGTAATAATTCTCGAAACTATTGGAACACATGACGAAGTATATTGATTATCGTATTCATAATTTTTTTTTCCAATCTTAAATAAATCCAATTTATTATACATCACGCAACTATTATTTCTTGATTATTTCGTGGATAATATGTGGAAAAGTCTTTGTTTATTTAACAAAAGTTACTTATAATTGCAGTCCGCAGGTATATACCGGCGGGGTAAAGTTAATATTTCTAATCACATAGTTAATTTCACTTGTGGGGGTAGCATGGGGAATTACATCAAAGATTACAGTAGCTTAGGTAAATACCTAAGTACTTGTAAGCTGCTATTTTTCAGCGGTTAAAGCTAAAATTTTAATCGTTTAATCATTCATTGTACAGCACAAAGGGGAAGCATTTAGTAAATTATGAATTTTGAATGTTGAATTAAATTAGGAAATTGAACATTTTAAATTTATTGAAAATTATAATATTAAAAATAATAAATTCGTAAACAATTGTTTTATTATTAAGGTGCTATATGTACAAAAGAATGTTCTTGTTCGTATTATTTTTATCAGCATTTGTGCTGTATGTTTCCTGCCAGCCGGAAGAAAAGAAAGTTGTTTCTGAAAGACCCCCGGATATAACAGAAAAAACTGTAGTAGCCGAAGATACCGGTACCACCATGAGTGATGATGGCAGCTTGAAAACTTTGATGGGAATCTGCTATGATAATTATGCTTTATCAAAATATTTAGGCAAAGGTGTTGAGGTGATCTTTGACAGCAGAAAGTATGACTTCGACATTTCACAGTTAATCACTTATGCAATAGACCCATACCAGATTGTAATCAAGGCAAGAGGTTTTGATAACTGGAGCGTTTCTGATTTCGCAGGGAAAGGAGCCCGCGTTCTCGTTGACTGCTGTAGTTTTACTGATTTTGAAATAAGAGCCTTCATTAATAGTACCCCACAGAATAAGAAGGACAATGTTATTGTGTATGCTTGCAGATGCGGGTGTCTTTCTGTTCTTGATTATATAAAGATGGGTGCCAGGATTAAAATCAACAAAATACATGAGCCGTTTAATATTGTTAACTTTATTGATGCAGGGTGGAAACTTCACAATAAGGCTTTAGTCGAGGTTGATGCTTACGGTTTTGATTCTCACTGGATTGTGGAGTTTATCCGCCGTGGTGCCAATATTTTCGTATCAAAAGGCTTTTCCGGTTTTGATGTTCTCCAATTCGCAAAGATTTCAAAAGAGACAAATAAAGGTAAAATCAAGATTGATGGAAAATTCTTTACACTGAATGAATTACAATGGTTCCTATATTATGATGCAACTATCATTGTCGGCAGGTATTATAAGTATGTGGGCTGGAGATACCTCAAGTATGGCCCTAATGCTTTTGAAGTTGCCGAGCTAATCAGGAAGAATCCATCACATGTCATTGTTGTCGGTGATTTTTACCAGGCACACGAAATAGCTGAATTTATCCGGCTGGGAGCTAAAGTTATATTCCTTTATTGCTGTACTCATGACAAATGCGATATCGAAGCATTTCTGAATAAAACGCCGCCTCCGGCGAGGGATGTTCTCTCTCAGGATAACAAGAAAGGTACGGCACCTGCAATCCGTGGCAAAGATTATTATCATACACCAAGACCCTGCCCAATATGCGGAGCGACAAATATTATTGATTGATTTTTTGGTGTTAAGTATCAAATTAGGAAAGATGAAATGAAAAAAATAAAATATATATTATTATTACTGACGTTTTCAGGTGTAGCGGTTCTTACTTCATGCAAGAGCAGTCCTCCGCCCCTGAACAAAGATGATATTATGCCTTACCAGAAGCGGGCTGATATAATAATCACTAACGAGGATTACCAGAAAACGAATAAAGACATTAACCAGATTGCAAAGAAGTTCGAAGGTTTCATTAAAAATTCAAGTTTCAATACCGATGTGAAAAGCCAGAGCAATGCCGAGTATGAGATTCATGTGCCATACACGTTTTTCAACAATTTCAAGGAAAATTTCGATAATACTTTCAAGCCCGATATTGTAGAGGAAACAGTATCGGATGAGGAATCTCTGACAAAGCTCTATTATTCCAATCTTGCCAAGATTGACCAGAAAACTGCTGCTTTGCAGGAAATGAAAGAAAGCTATGTAGTTGCTAAAGACGTGAACGACAGAATTGTAATGAAATATGAGATTGATAAACTCTCGACTGAGGTAAACGAGCTTCAGCAAAAACGTCTTTCACTTCTCGAATCAATGAACTACTCTACTATCAAGGTTACATGGAAGCAGAAGAATGATGGGAAGGATTCGCTTCCTGCCGGTGTGCCGGGATTGCCGCCACCGCCACGTCAGATTATTCTGAAAAATTACGGGCAGATTGAAAACTTCAAGGTGAACGAGCCGGTTGCAATCAGCATGGAAGACCTCGACCCGGAGAAAACGAATATCATTTCCAATATTGATATGGATGCTGATAATATCGAAATGAAAGTTACTGAATATGACAAGAAAGAAACAGTGGTCCTCGACAAGAAGTGCCAGATAGTCATTGTAGGGTTGGGTACATTGCCTGAAATCATCAGAGGAGATGCAATTAAGCGGGAGCAAATTGTAATCACTCCGATTATTGATGACGAGTGCAATATCATTGGTAACGAAATCCGTGCAGGAACTATTGAATCAGGTTGTAAAGAAGGCAGGAAAAATTATTATCGTTTGTTGAATTGTGTAAGGCACGGCAAACCGGTAGTCAAAAAGTCTAAAGTAGTAAGAATACAGCAGGCTGCACCGGCACAAAGACAGCGGCGTCCCGTGTGGGAGCAAAGAGATGAGGAGAATAGTATATTCATGTTCCCGCTGGATTAGAAGAATAAATTTAATTTATTAAAATCCTTGTTTCAGAAATGAAGCAGGGATTTTTTATATTAATTGTTACATTTTAAAATAAATAAGAAATTACATAATTTAGTAACTTATATAGCATTTTTTTTTACAATACCTTAGTTATAATTATGAAACAATTATCACCGAAAATAATTAGAACTTGGTTTGATACTATATTTAATCCAATGATTGATGGATTAAATATTGAAGAACAATATTTGAAGGAAATGAATTTAACATGGAGAAGTTTTAATAATACTTTCGATATGTTAAAGCCGTTAGTAAATTTTACTCACCCTAAATATCATGCTAATTTTGAACAAATAGTAGTATTTCATAAAACTGTACTGGATACTGTAATATTACATGATAATGATTTAAAAAAACTAAATGATTCATGTTATATTCTATTTAATAGGTTGATGCAATCAAAACCTTTTGATAAATTTTTAAGCCAAAAATTCGAAAATAATCAAAATTCAAAAGGTGTAAGTACTCTTATAGTTGCAGAATCTGAAAAGGAACATTTTAAAAGATATATAATTGAATATGTAATTAACAATTTTGATAAATTAGACTCATCTTATGTTATCAGCCCAATTTGGAATCCAAATATTAATGAGATTAAAAACTTTTTAAAGAGTGATGAATTTAATTTGGAAAAAAAACAGTACGATACCTCAATCATAAGTTTTAATAAAACTTTAATTGAATCCAAAAAAGCTCTGAATGAAGTAAGGAATCAATTATCTTTAGAGTTTGGTGAACCTTTGGTTATTCCTTTCAATGAATAATGAGCAACCCAAAACATATAAAAAGGGCTATTTTTGATTCAGGCCCTCTTTTATTGGCACTGACAATAAATTTTATTAATAAAAATAACATTCAAAATTTTGATAAAATCTTACAAAATGCTTATGATAAAATTAAAAATATTCAAAATCCAAAAAGAACATTAGAAAATTTTTTTAGTCATTTTACTAGGATTTATACAACATCTCATGCCATCGGAGAGTTAATAGGTCTTGTGAAATCGCGTTTAGATTTCAATGTTGAATATGAAAATAAATTTTGGGGAAATTCTATTGATTACCTAAAAAGTAAAAATTTATCAGAAGAATTAATAAAATTTATTGAATTAAAATCAGATATATACTACCAAGAACTTATCTCATCTATTGGTTTTGTTGATACTGAATTAATAAAACTTGCAATTGAACATAAGTTCCAATTACCAATTATTTCAATTGATAGTAGAACTTTGAAAAGAGAAGCTAATAAGAAAACAATTGATGTTTTCATTCTTGAAGATGATATTTATAGTTTTATAAATTAAAGTTAATTCCAAATAATTGTACTTCACTATGAAAACGAAGAATAAAACCTTCGACTGCCTGGCTAATAAATGGCGGGCGCAGGAAATAATTTATGAGAATATAAAAGGAATGACTGATGAAGAAGTTATTGAGTATTTCAGAAAATCAATCCAGAAAAGCAGTTTAGGAGATTGGTGGAAAGCATTGAATGAAAAAAAGGAATCTATGTTAACTTAGAATTTGAAATGATTTGAATTATTTATAACCCACTCCGGAGAGAATTGGAGAGGATTTTTTTTGCCAGTTCAATAAAGGAAGAACTAATTTATTGGGATACATTAAAATAGAAATCAAATTCTATTGTCTTATTAATAAAATATGAGGTTATAAATGCAACAAGAAAATCTGACAATACCTAAGGAATCGCTAAGGGAAATTCTGAAAGCACAGCCGGAATCGGTCTTATTTGAGCTTTTTGAAAGCTTAATGGTTAGTTCTGACACATCTCCTTTGTCCGAAGAGGAAAGAACGGACCTGGAAAAAGGAAGAGAGGAATATCACAGAGGAGAAACAATTATTTGGCAAAAATGAATATTCATTTCACATCAAATGCATTCAAAGTTTATAATAATCTTCCTTCCGGTTATAAAAACCTACTTGATAAAACACTTGACAAATTGAAAAACAAAATACCGATAGATATTAAGCCATTGAAGGGAGAAACGGATGTTTACAGAATCAGATTCGGTAAATACCGTGTTCTTCTCAATAAAATTGAAACCGATTATTTAGTTTTCAGGATTGACACAAGAGGGGATATTTATAAATAATATTGATATTAAACTTAAAATATAAAAAACCCGTTCCGTTGATAAACGGGGCGGTTTATTTTTATTATATAAATTTTTCATTTGCATTTTACATAAATTATCACTAAATTTTAATAGAAAATTATAATAAACAGTAATAAACATTAAATTATGGTGATAAACATGAAAACAAATATTTTCAAAGTATTTCACTATTACCGCGATAAAAATGAATTCATTAAGCAATTGAGCGGAGATGAATTCAAATGGAAATTTGTAATTAATTTCTGTCTGAACATCATTATTCTACTATTCATTTACGGATTCGTGATGGGTATTTACCATGGATTTTATCAGTCAATATCGGCGGGAATCAAACTCTTTTCCCTTTTCATTCTGTCTCTGTTGATTTGCTTCCCCACTTTTTATGTGATTCAAATCATAATCGGCTCGAGGATAAAACTTCTAAATCTAATATCCATTATTTTGAGCGGTGCATTGCTCTCGGGCTGGATACTGGTTGCATTTATTCCCATCGTGATTTTCTTTATGCTCACGGGTGATAATTATTATTTCCTGCAGTTACTTCATATTGCAATCATGGCATTTGCCAGCATATTCGGGATGAAGTTGATTATCGAAGCGTTGAAATATAATTGCGAGAATGAAGATATTTATCCCAAGACAGGTGTTACGATTTTCAGGATTTGGATTGTGATTTTTCTCTTTGTAAGCATTCAATTGGGCTGGAACCTGAGACCCTTTATGAGTAAACATAATGAGAAATTTCAGATATTCCGTCAATACGAAGGAAACTTTTATACTGCTATATTATATTCATTCGATAAAATTGTAAATCCTCAAAAAGAGGATTACAAGAAGGATACTTATCCAAAATAATATGATAGATAGAACATTGGCAAATTGAAATTATATGAACGAAACAGATGAAATTTTAACGATAGAAGAAGTGGCGAAGTATCTAAAGCTGAAGCCGCAGACTATATATACATGGGCACAGACTGGGAAAATCCCTGCCGCAAAGCTCGGCAAGGAATGGCGTTTCAGCAAAAGGATTCTTGAGCAGTGGTTTTTTGAGCATTTCGATGAGAAGTATAAGGATGGAGGAGAAACAGATTAGAAAAAAATGAGAAAAAAACTTGCATGGTGAGAATCGTAGCAGATTTTTTTTGATTGCAATAATTTAAGTTAATATTCGATAGTTGGTTTACATTAATAATATATATATTAAATCTGTTTTTTTTCAATTACAACTTTGTTAATAATTCATTTTAACGATACAGGTGTTTTATGAAATCAATTCTGATTTCATTCATATCACTTTTCATGTTTCTTCAAAATAGTTTATCAGAAGAAAATCAGGAAATACAAAATCTGAGAACATTCGCTAAACTTTATGGTTATGTAAGATATTTCCATCCAAGCGATGAAGCATCCTTAATTGATTGGGATGCATTTGCAGTAGATGGTGTTGAGAAGGTTAAAAATGCGAAAAATAGTGAAGAGCTTGAAGAAATTCTTAAGAAACTATTTTATCCGATTGCACCAACAATTCAAATTTTCAAAGTAGGACAAATGCCTGAACCAATAAAACTTCCTGCCGACACAACGGGATTAAAAATTGTTACCTGGCAGCATTATGGATTAGGTAATAATGATGAAAAGTATGGTTATAAAAGTATAAGAACTAATCGTCATTCAGACTTTGAAAATAATGATTTTATTTGTTATCAGGTTTTAAAAGCGACTGAATATCAGAATCAAAAAATAACATTAAAATTAAAACTAAAATCTGAATTTAAAAATTTAAAGAGCTACTTAATCTTCTGGTCATCAAATTTTAAATTTGAAAATGATAATTACGATAATTTAGTTTTCAAATCAGACACAATTAGGTTGAATGGGTTCAAAGAATCCGAGCTAAAAATGCAAATAAATTCTGATGCCACAAATATCAATGCAGGATTTACTTTTCATGGGCAAGGAAAGATTTTAATTGACGATTTTCAATTCTTAATAAAAAAAGATAGTAAATATCAAGAAGTAGGAATACCCAACTCGGGATTTGAAGAAAATAATTCAAAAGGAAAGCCTTTAGACTGGATACTCAAGGGAGATTCTTATAAAGTTTCATCAAACACAAATAATCCATTAATTGGTAAAGCATCTTTAGAAATTAATAATAAAGGAAATTTTATTCCCGGTCAAATATTCGATACAATTCCTTTACTGGATAATATACTTGATAAAGATTTGGGAAATGGATTAAGATGCATACTCCCATTAGCTTTGCTGAGCGATAGTAATGGTACTATTGGAAAAAATCCAATTTATCCTTTTGATTCTTCAAAGTATTTAATTATTAATAGAGATTCTGCATCCTCAAAAAAGGAGTATTCAACAAATAATATTAATGTAAGATTTGCTGATATAATTATTACATGGAATGTGATGCAACATTTCAATCCAAATTTTGAATATATTTCTGTAAATTGGGACGAATCATTGACAAAAGCTTTAGAGAAAGCCTCAAAAGATACTGACCTTAAAGAATTTGCTAAAACTTTAGAATTGATGTTAGAACCACTTCAAGACGGCCACATAAATGTTAATTTTTTTGGAAAATATCAAAATGGTACAATGCCATTTTTACTGGATTGGATTGATGGTAAGATTGTTGTTAAGAAAACATTAGATACTATAAATATCAAACAAGGTGATGTATTAACTTATATTGATAATAACGAAGTTTTAAAATTATTAGAAGAACGAGAAAAATTAATTCCTGGTTCAGAACAATGGAAACGGTGGATGGTTTTTAATTATGGATTATTAGGTGAAGGAAATGATAATGATTCTGTAAAACTTACAATTGAAAGGTCAAATTCAAACAAAATTATTTATGTAAAAAGGATTTCAAGAAATAAATTTTGGAGAACATATCATTTTGATAAAAATCCAATTTACCTACTGGATTCTAATATTTATTATATAAATTCTGCAAGTGTAACTTTAGAGGATTTTATCAATAATTTAAATAATTTAAAGACGGCTAAAGGAATAATATTTGATTTCAGAGAATATCCTAAAGGAGATGTTTATTCAATATTTAGTTATTTTACTGAAAAAATTATAAACTCGCCAAATTGGTTATTCCCCGAAATTATTTATCCTGACAGAGTCAGCTTCAAATTTGATACTAATAATTGGCAAATTAAACCCCAAAGACCTTACTTAAATTGTAAAAAAGTTTTCATAATCGGTAATGGAACTATGAGTTCCGGTGAAACTGCCGCTTCGATAATTAAATTCAATCATTTTGGTAAAATGGTGGGTCAATTTACAGCCGGAGCTAATGGAAATATTAATCCATTTACAATTCCCGGAGATATTACAATATATTTTTCAGGTATGAAAGTTCTAAACGAAGATAATTCGAGATTTTTTGTCAAAGGTATTGAACCTGATATATTTGTTAATCAAACAATTAAAGGAATCCAGGAAGGCAGAGATGAATATTTGGAAAAAGCATTAGAGATAATTAATAAGGATTAATGAATTTTATTATTATAAACCCGCGCCGGAGATTATCGGAGCGGGTTTTTTATTACATCAATCTTTTTATAAACTTTATGCAATTTTATTAAGAAAAAAAAGTCTTTCATCTTGAATATGAAATCTTTAATTTTGTTAATTACATTTTGTAATTTTAAATGAATTAATAACTTAAACATGCGAACAAGGCAAAAAAACATATATGATAATGAAAAAATTCGTTTCTTTACAGAAGAGATAAAGGAGCGATTAGGGACCAATCTTAAACAATTGATACTGTTCGGTTCTCATGCACGAGGAGACTACTCTGATGACTCTGATTATGATTTTGCAGTTATCTTAAATAAAAAAAATGCGAAGAGCATAAATGATATTCGTGAAGCTGAGGTTGATTTTCTTAATCGCTTTGATGAGCTCACAGCGAGCTTAATCTATGATGAAAATGAGTGGATGCAACGATTGAGGCTTCCCATCGGAATAAATATAGAACGTGAGGGTGTTAGATTGTGAACTCAGAACCAAATATCAATTCTGTTTTGAGGAAAGCTAAAGATAAATTAAAAACTGCTTATATTGATTTTGAAAACGGACAATATGACGATGCTGTTTCACGGGCATATTATGCAGTTTACCATGCGATGACTGCTGCATTGCTGTTTAAAGGACAAGTTTATTCATCACATTCCCGAACAATAGGTGCTTTTAACCGCGATTTAATTAAATCCGGTGTTTTCCCAAAGAATTTTACAAGAATGATTCATGATTTGTTTGACGACCGCCAGTTGGGTGATTATGACGTTGATATGTCTTTTGAACGTGAAATCGCTGAAAAAAATATAAAGAATGCAGAGATGATTTTATCAGCAGTCGAAAAATATTTATTTGGATAATTCATGAAAATTATCCTCAAAAAAATTCATGCCTTTCTTGTGAAACTGCCGATTGTGTGGTTTGTCCTGATAATGATTGCCCTAAATTTTTTAATTTCATTAAGTATATCATTTGTTTTGGTTGATATTTTTAAAATTGATAAACCTCATACTTATATTTACATTATTAAATTTCCCTATTGGTTGCAACTCATTATATTATTACCTGCTGCATTTTTAGAAACTATAATTTATGTTTGGCTGGTGTTTAAAATATTAAGATTAATCAAATATTTTAGAAATAATATAATTATTATTATACTAATCTCAGCTCTTTTGTTTAGTATTTCACATCATGATAATTTGAATCATTTGATAATTACTTTTTTTAGTGGTGTACTTTTTGCATATTCCTACCTTGTTGCAGAAGAAAAAAATTTTTCACCGGTATTGATTGTAACTATCATTCATTTTACGTTTAATGTAATTGTATTTTCAATTATTAATGCATTTTATTTGTGATTAATTAAAGTCCAAAATAAATAACACGTTCCGGTTATAATCGAAGCAGTTTTTTATGCTATTGCTACCTGTTGGAAAGATAAATCGAAAACATTTGCTATATTTTTTGCATGTTCTAATGTCATTGAGACAATATTGCCGCTTTTATCGAGTTCAACCAATATATTCTCGTTTAGGTCTTTTGTTTCAGCAATCTCATTGTCATTGAAATTTATTAGTAATGTGTCTGTATCTTGAAAATATTTTATTTGCATTTTTTTATTTCATTGCTATTTTACGAATTAGACGCTTATTCAAAAGGATAATTATAATAATTCAAAACCTTTTTGTGTAAACGTGGCAATATGGAGTTTTGCCTGTCTTTGAATAATAATCCTGGTGGTAATCCTCCGCTTTCCAGAATGTACCTGCTTTAATCAGTTTTGTTGCGACTTTAGAACCTTTATTCCTGAGAATTCCGGATGTTAATTTAACATAAAAATTTTTGATTATTCGTTTCTAATGATTAAATTGTTTTTTTATACTTAATTATTGGTGTATGTATGAATGCAATTAAAAGAAAAATAAACATACCTAAAAATAGAATTATTAATTTGAGAGTACCGGATACTGTACCAATTAACGAATACGTCGAGGTTATCATGATTTTTGATGAGAATAAAAACTCTTATCAATCAAAAATTGAATTAATGTCAAATGCAAAAAATGATAAATCATTTATGGAAGATTTCAAGAAAATTGAAGAAGATTTTAAGTCAATAGATTCCGAAGGTTGGGAATAGTGGAAGAATTTCGTTGGAGAATTTACTTGGCAAATCTTGACCCTGTCATTGGTTCGGAGCAAGGTAAAACTCGTCCGGTATTAGTAATAAGCGATGAACAGATTAATCAAATCTTACCAGTTATCAATATTTTACCAATAACAACCAGAAAACCTAATCGCACAATTTATCCCAATGAAGTCCTAATACCTGGAAATTCTTATGGCATTACAAATGAATCCATAATTTTATGCTATCAAATTAGAACACTTGACAAATCAAGATTAGCCAAACTAATAGGATATATTGATGATAATGAATTACAGGAAGAAATAATATCTGCACTAAGATTTCAATTAGGAATTTGATTTAATCGGAGTATTTATTTGGATTCATTTCTTTACGCATAATTTTCTTTAGTTTATATTATTTTTCCCTGTAATATTTATTAATACAATTTTTAACATCCTTAATTTTTATTTTTTTGAAAGCTACATTCATTGTAAAATTGCTGATTTTTTTCTATTCAAAATCTTTTAGTATAAATATGGCAATATGGAGTTTTGCCTGTCTTTGAATAATAATCCTGGTGGTAATCCTCGGCTTTCCAGAATGTACCTGCTTTAATCAGTTTTGTTGCGACTTTATAACCTTTATTCTTGAGAATGTCAATTAGTTTTTCTGCGGTTTCCTTCTCTGCATCATTTTTGTAAAACACTACAGATAAGTACTGCCCTCCTATATCGGGACCCTGTCCGTTTGATTGTGTTGGGTCATGGATTTCGAAAAAGTATTTGGCAACATCTTGGTATGAAACCTGTGACGAATCGAAAACGACTTCAGCAGTTTCATAATGTCCTGTCCTGCCAGTACATATTTCTTCATAAGTCGGATTTAATGTTTTCCCGCCCATATATCCTACCCGCACTGACTTGACACCTTTCAATTGCTTGTATAAGTACTCTACTCCCCAAAAACAACCGCCGGCGAAGTAACCGGTATCCAGCTTTTCGTTTTCTGCAGGCATAAAATTCATTGAAATGGAATTAACGCAATACCTGGTATCCTTTGAAGTAAATCCTTCACCATAGAAAACATGGCCCAAATGCGCCCCGCATTTTGCACATTCGATTTCAGTCCTTATGCCGTCAGGGTCGGGAAGTTTTTTTACAGTACCGGGAATAGCGTCATCGAAACTGGGCCACCCGCATTCGGAATCGAATTTGTCACTTGAATTAAAAAGGATGGCACCGCATTGCTTGCATGTATATGAACCGTCATCATGATAATTCACATATTTTCCCGTAAATGGCATTTCTGTTCCTTTATCAATAATGACTCTCTTTTCTTCTGTGGTCAACTTATTATATTCCATTTTTTTCTCCTCCGGGATAGCTGCAATTAATACTACAAATAAAATTAAAAAAAGCAGTTCAGGTATTAATATTTTTATTAATTTTTTATTATTCATTTTTATTACCTTCATTTATTCAAACCGAATAATAATTACTTTAATTTATAATTAGGCGACTCTAAATAATGGAAAATATTTTATTATAATTGGTATTATTTGTTCGGCAGTATAACTATCGAATTATTTCTTTTTATTTCATTAAACTCCTATCAAAAAAAATTTTAACTTCCATGAATTATTTTTGCCGCCGTATTTCACAATGCTGTAATGGTCTGCTCCTTTAATTTTGAAAATCTCTTTGTTGAGGAATTATTATTTTTTATAAGCTCTTCAAGAATTAAGCACTATAATCTAAATTCTAAACTTAATAAAAAGCCCTTCCGGATTGAGAAGGGCTTATAATTTTAAAAATGGATTATATGCTCACAAAAGATATTAATTAGGAAATTTCACAGTATCTGCAAGTGCCTTATATAAATTTTTCATTTCGTTTAGTGTAATTGGCGTAGCCAGCATTCCAGAACCTAACTGCCCGAATTTCACTTTATGCTGAACTTCATTAGGTTTTGAACGTGTAAATTTTCCTGCAGTCATACCTGCTGTGCCATCAAGGTCAGGAACTTGTTTTCCATCTGTACCATGGCATACTTCACATTTTGATGTATAAAAAGTGTTACCCAGTGCTGCGTTACCATCTTTCCCAACGTTAGTATAGGCTGCTTTTCCGGTTGGATAAGTACCGGTATAGGCAGCGTCATATAATTGAGTAACATCCAATGCTTCAACTTTGAGGAATTTCACCAAATCCCAAATTTGAGCATCAGTCAGTAGTTGTGAATAGTTTGGCATCTGGTCGCCAATGGTTGAATTGGTTGCCGGATCATAAGTTGATAAATCACTTGAAATATCTCTTCGTGTAACATCACCGGTTTTAATAGCATCAAATAAAGCTTGTGGAGTTGAATTCTTAGACTCAGTAAACAAATTAACATCAGCTACATTTGGCCTGTTGGTTTTAGGCCCTCTGCCGTTGTAGGACGCATTTCTTCCCATCAAATCCCATGCATGGCATTGTTTGCATCTGAAAAAATCGGCTGAAGCATTGAACTTTGCAATATTAACATTTGTTTGGTCATAGCCGCTTTCGCTGCTCCAGAATTTATCAAAAAGGATGCCTCCTTTTATTCCGTCAGCTTTTGTATATGCCTCCGGATCAGAAGGGCTTGTTGTGTTATCGCTACTACAACTGATAATAATTAATGATACAAATATCATTAATAGAAATAAATACTTCATTTTAAACCCATTATTATGTTTGACAATCAGTTACTTGTTTACACTATGTAAAAAAATTGTATTTCTATCGCATGTCAATAAATGTTTTCAATCACATTATGATAATTATTATGTTCTCTTAACATTTTTACCTTAATCCAACTTAAACCACTGCCACATCACTCGCTTTGGTAGTAAATCACCGGCATCAACGTCAAGCACAAAAAAGAATTACTTGCGATGTTTTACTACATCTTATTTTGTATCTGTGTTTAGATAATCGTTTATTTAATAAGTAAATATAAGAATATTAATTCATAAATCCTATAAAAAATTGATAAAATAAATTATATTTTATAATTTAAATAACTATATTTATCATATTAGGTTTAGATAAATTAATATAACAAGTAAAATCATAAATATAGAAAATGAAATCAGTATCAGTTTTAGTATTTTTGTTTTATTCATTCACATTACGCAACCACATAACTTCTGAAACCCATTACGTTCAACTCCTACGGAGTTGGATCCTTGTTGTGATAATGTCTTAGTTACAGATGTTTAACTCCTACGGAGTTACTCTAAGGTTTTAATTACAATCCCATAAGGATTGAACGTTTGTAATAAAACACCACTAAAATTAACGACAACTCTATAGGATTTGAACGTTTATAAAAAATATAGCTGAAATAAGCGACAATCCCATTGGTATTGAGCTTTATATAATAAGGAAAGTTATAACTGCGTAACATAAGTTATTCATTCCAAATACTAATTATAAATACTAAAGTTAAATACGATTTACGAGATATATTGTTTCGGTTTATTTTATTTAAAATTAATTGTGAATTGAATTAAGCTTTCCATGTTGATTTTAGCAGGTCAATAATGATTTGAATTACTTTTTCGAAGAGACTTCCGATTTTGAAGTCGCTTGGGTTGATTTCGATTTTCAGGTCAGGCACAAAGACGATTGCTGAGATAAAGACTGACGAAACAATTAATGTAAATATTAAGGTTCGTCTGTATGTCTGTTTCAGTTTCACCTTGATTTCTCGTGGAATTGCATTTACAAAAATATGTTAACGTATTTGAGATTTGTTTATTGAAATAATTTTTCCCTTATTTTTGAGACCTTTTGTCTGTTAATGTGTCATTATTAGAAAAAGGAAATACCAAAATGAAAAAGATTGTTATTTTGTGTTTAGTTTCATTAACTATATTTGTTAGTTTTTCAAATAATTTAATTGCTCAAAGTGATTCATTAATTATCAACTTTATTTCTGATATTCCTAAATCTCTACATGTCTCGGAGATAATAAAATTGGAGTTCTCTATATCAACCGATGTTGCAATAACAAATTCTCAAAATCAAACAAACCTATTGAGCTTATACCCTAATCCATTCGAGTCTTCATTAAACATAAGATTCAATATGGAGGAGAGGTCAGATGTCAATATAAGAATATTTGATATTATCGGTCTTGAAGTCTATCAGCATCAATTAAAAGAAAGTGAAAACGGTGAGAAAATAATTAATTGGGATGGAAAAAATCAATTTGGCTATATCGTTCAACCGGGTAATTATCTGATTGTTATCCAAGGCAGAAGCCAGATAAAATATAAATTAATCCAAAAAATATAAGGTGTGAAATGAAAAAATTCTTTTCCATTTTATTGTTGATTTTGCTAATAACATTGTTCCTTCTTTCGCAAGAAACAAAAAAAAGTGTAATTATTTATATGAATGAAGGCAATGAATTATCCTACAATTTTAACGAAATCAATTCTCTTAAAATCCGGCTGATTGATTCGCAAACGTGGATTCATATATTCAACAAAAATAATCATCAGCACTTTATTTATTCCTGCATTGGTTTGGATTCAATTGGCTTCGACCACGAAAACAATAATATTTTTGTGGTTAAGGATAGTACTATAGAGTATCACAATATAGATAGCATAAAATATATGTGGTTCAATTGCAAAAAATTAATATGCAGGGACAATTGGTATGATTATTGGCATGATCACGCTTCGTTTAATCCCGACTCTGTTCTTGTTGATTCGTGTCAAGACCCTCCAATAATTTATGTCTATCGTTGGTTTGATATTGTATTTGATAATTATGTTATCGATTTACCGGCATATCCCGAGGACACAACAATAGATGTAACTTGGGAGGCAATATCATCTTCATATATACAATTGAGGAATGATTTTCAGGAATTGGAAAATAAATTTGGTAGTTATTTTTTAAGAAAGAAAACTCCTCAAATAATTGATTCTAATCATATTGGTTCAAGAGTATTCTTAATAGGATTCTACGAATATGTAAATAAAGACAGTGTTGTAGAATACCTAAGTAAAATTCAAGGGCTTTATGAATCTTATTATTCTAGCAGATATGGCTGGTATTAAAGTTCTAACTTAATATTGAATTAAAAATAATTTTAGATATAATACGGGAGATTTAACATGCTTGTAAGAATATTATATATGCTCGTTTTTATTATCCTTGTAAATCCATTATTGGGACAGAATGAAAGAAAACACAAAGAACCTCGCTTACAATTAGATTGTGTTAAACTACTCTTCCCATTTTCCCTCTTGATTGTGAGTTAATATATTATTAATATTATTTTAAAAACATTTTAAATTATTTTTAAAATGCTTTTATTGCTCATACCTGAAGCTCTGAATATTTTCGCACCACAGTATTTAATTGTTTCACTTTTTTACGGATTAATTATGTGGATTGAAATATTCAGGACAGGCTCTCATACTGACTCGTCAGGCAGAAGCGAAGACTACACAGAAGAAACACTCGACCGCATGTCGGAAATCTACAACAGCAGAATTAATGAATCAACTACTAATGAAGCACCGCTCGTGAAAGGTCATCCCGGTACGGATGAACCTGCCTACGGGTGGATTGAACGCATTGCAAGGCGCGGACAATTGCTGATGGCAAAACTAAAGGATGTTGCACCGGAACTTATTGATGAAGTATCGAAAGGTATGTTCAAGAAAGTATCCTCTGCATTTTATCCTGACCTTATGCTGAGGCATGTCAGTTTGCTTGGTGCTGTGCCTCCTTCGGTGAAAGGATTGAGGACTGTGAGTTTTGCAGGGAGTGAGTTTAGTGAGACTGAGATTGAAACTGTGGGATTGGATGAAGTTGAGGATGCGGAGGAAATCTCCCTGAATCCCCCTTTGGTTAAGGGGGAAAATGATTCTGAAAATCAAATTGAAACAACAGAAAACAACCCCCTGAATCCCCCTTTGAAAAAGGGGGCTGAGACACACCAAGAATTGGATGAGCTAATTGAGAAGTTGAATGAAGAGAACGGCAAATTGAAAACAGCGATTGAAGAGATGGAAAGGGAAGTCAGGAAGAGAGAATTCAGAGAGTATGTGGATTCTCTTATTGATTATCCCGAAGGCTCTTTGATTAAGCCCTCACAGGCTGATTCTCTTTTGGAATTGCTCGAATTAGCATCTGAAATTGACAATGATATGATTGATTTGATTGAATTCAATGAGACTGACAGTCTTGTGAATAAGGTTAAAGTGTTTGTATCAGGTTTTGAACCTGTAATTCAAATGAAAGAATTTGCTGTTCGGAGAAATGATGTCAAACATCAGGCAGAACCGGATTTTCAGACGAAGAATGTTGCTCCTGAGAGATTGAAACTTCACGAAAGAGCGAAAGAGATTCAATCGGAAAATCCAAACATTTCCTACGAGGAAGCAGTCGTTCAGGTACAAAGAGAATTGATAATTGATAATTGATAATTGATAATGGGAATTGGGAAATTGGAAATGGGAGATAGGAAATTGAAATATTTATCACGTAGTTATTATATGTCTATAGCAAAAAGAATTCCGCTCCTACACTTATCCCGTAGGGATTATATATTCAATTACAAATTACGAATTATGAATTACGATTTGAATTAGGGAAAGGTTAATTGACATTCTGAACTTGGTTCAGAATCCATTGTTGGGGAATTACACACCCCTTAATCCCCTCTCGAGAGGGGAAATTAAAATGAAATTTATTAACAAATTAAGGAGAAGAAAATGGCGACAAGATTAGATGAATTAAGGATGGTTGACCCGGTGCTGACGACAATAGCACAGGGATACAGCAATGCATCAATGGTTGCTGAGTACCTGTTCCCGGTGGTGCAGGTATCGAAGCTGAAAGGGAAGATTCCCATATTCGGGAAAGAGGCTTTTGTGTTGAGGCAGACTGAGAGGGCAATCCGGGCTGCTTCGAACAGGATACCTCCTTCGGACATAGAGCTGTCGAGCTTTGAGACGCATGAGGAGGATATCGAGATTGCATTGGATTATCTCGAAGAGGAGGAATCACCTGATTTTTACAGGTTGGAGCAGAGAATAACAAAAGAGCTGATGGATATTCTTTTGTTAGGTAAAGAAAAGGAAGCGGCTGATTATGTACAGAATCCCGCAAATTTTGAAACAGGGTTAAAAGAGGTCATCGTTGCAGGTGCGGCATGGGACGATTACACAATTACAAATGTTGACCCTATTCTTGTAATTAAAGAAGCAATGTCTGCTATCAGGAGCAGGATTGCAGTTTATCCTAATACGATGCTCATCGGTGATGCAACATACCGGGCACTGATGCAGCATCCCAAGCTTCTCGACAGGGTCAGGTATGCAGGTGTATCAAAAGTAACAAGGCAGGTTCTTGCGGAGATTTCAGAAATACCGGACATACATGTCGGAATGTCTGTATATTCAACTGACGGGAGCAGTTTTACTGATGTATGGGGCGATAATGTTATTCTTGCCTACATTGACAAAAAAGAACGCAATAACCGTTCTGAGTTCAATCCGAGCTACGGTTACACATTCCAGAGGGAAGGTAAACCGGAAGTTGACACATATTTTGAAAACGGCGGAAAGATTAAAGTCATCAGGAACACTGATAACTATTGCATCAAGGTAACGGCTTCTGATGCGGCTTTCCTGATTTCAAACACAAATCATTTATAATAACGAAGGAGAAATGAAATGGCAATAAATGAAAAAACATATCAGCCGGTACAGGCATTGACTGTGCAAGCGGCCGAGGATTTACCTGCATTCAGGTTTGTATCGCATCTTGGTTCACTCTGCGATGACGGTGCGAGGGCACTCGGCGTAACAGAAGTTGACTGGGTGAACGGCGAGTATGCATCGGTTGTAGCCCTGGGTACAATTGCAATAGAAACGACAACGACAATTCCGGCTGGTGTTGATGTAACCGCTGCTGCTTTAGGTAAGGCAAGAACTGCAGGCGGTTCGGATGCCGTGAACGGAAGGTCACTGGATGATGTCAGCGGTTCAGGTTTTGTGAGGATTAAAGTAGTACCCTAAAGCATTTTGTAAAGTCATCCTGAGCGTTTGCGAAGGATCTGTTTTATTTATTGTTTTTTTTCAAGATTCTTCGCTTCGCTCAGAATGGCAATAAATATGGAAATAAAAATTTAAATGAGTTAGAAAAAATGTCATTCTGAACTTGGTTCAGAATCCATTTTGGGTGAATGTAAATAGATTTTTTACACACCCCTTAATCCCCTCTCAAGAGGGGAAATAAAATTAAAAATAACAAGGATAAAAAATATGGCTTATTCGACTAATGATGATTTGCTAAAAGAATATTCGGAAAGCGAGCTTGCGATTCTGACGGGTGACCCCACAGGACTGACAATCAACCAAGACAGGCTCAATTATGCAAGGGATAATGCCGAAGCAATGATTAACGCATATTTATACGGCAGGTTTGATGTTCCTTTCACAGGCGGGATTAATCCAATCATAAAGAAGATATCTGTTGATATAACAATAGCGCTCCTGTATGAAATTTCATACAACCGGACAACAGTTCCCTCGACAATTACATGGAGGAAAATCAATGCAGTTAAAATGCTGAAGGACTTGCAGGCTGGGAATGTATCGCTGACAGGCTCTCATCCTGCTATGAATGCACCTCCTCCGCTCATTTCAAATAAAACAGGAAATGACAGAATATTTGATGAAGAATTACTTGACCAATTCTATGGAAATGGAGATGTGTGATATGGAAGATGTATTTGATTCAATCAAAAGAAATGCAGTGTGGATTCTGCTTATCATATTTGCCGTGATGCTGATAAATATTGGAACAACTGAAATCAGGACTTTCATTCTGATTGTGATTACGGAGTGCATTGCAATGGCTCTATCGGGAGTGGCACAGTTTGTCTATACAAGGATTGATTTCACCAAGGAATCTGCAAATAATAATCTTGGCTATATTTTTCTTGGTGTGCATATCTGCGTCGGTTTGATTATTCTCGGTGTTTACATTGTTCAATTTTCAAACTGAGGCATTAATTAATGCTGCTAATTTTAGAATCGTTCTTTATAATTAAAATGAATAGCCGCTATTTTTTAAATAGTGGGGTATTTTCAAAACCAACATTAGACTTTAGTCACTTACAATAAGTAGTTAAATCGCTGCATGGATTGGTGCGACAAGTCCACGACTTAAAAGTCACGGCTATTCAAAATCTTATATTTATTTTAAAATAATAATTATGAAAATAATATTTTATATAATCATGGCATTCTTGATTAGTTTCATTGATTTATTTCCTCAATCAAAATATCTCCTGAAATGCAGGGAAGATGTACTTGAATTATCTCAACGGATTGCATTGGCACAGGTTGGAACAATTGAAAAACGGAGGACTAATTCCGGTGATGTTGAGAAATATTTACATAGTGTCGGATTGAAAATAGGTGAATCGTACTGTGCCGCAGGGCAGTATTACTGCTTTTCGGGAGCGGTTAAGATTCTACGCCTGCCGATTTCATTTATACCAATCAAGAGAACGGGAAATGTCAATCGAATGTTTGAAGATGCTGTGCAAGGTGGAATGATATCCGGGTATGTATTAAATGAGAATGACCTGATTGTTTGGAGAAAAGGGAAAAGCGGGCGTGGGCATATCGAAAGAGTAATAATACCAGGGAAGGCAGGATGGGCAACCACTATTGGTTTCAATGTCAGGAAGTATGATAGTTGCAGAAATAAATATGTTGAGGGAGTTTTCCTTATGAGAAGAAATATTTATGAGCCTCTTCAAAGAATGAGGGTGAGAGGAATAATAGGTTTTGCTGTAATAAAGGGAAGGAATTGAAATGCTATCTGAAATTATCAGGAACAGGATGATGAACGCAGACTTTACGACAGAGTGGTTTCCTGTACAGTTTGATACTTTCAATGGAGCAATGAAATCATCTGCAGTATCATTGCAAGTGAGCTGGAAAGCTGTTACTGGAACACTTAATGGAAAAATAGAAGTAATTGCTTCCGATGACCAGGTTATGGAATCAATAGGAACTACTACTAATATCAATTCAGTTAATAATGAAAGTGATAGTGAAATGTTTGTGATGTATCCATCATTTAATTTCATCAAGATGAAATACACAAAGAATGGAATAACAGGCGGTACTATGAATGCAGTTATACAGTACGAATAAATTGTTTTGTGTGTTGTGTGTTGTGTTTTGTGTGTTGTGTTGAAAATGTAGAATGCAAAATGTAGGGGCTGAATATTATCAGCCCAATTTAAAATTTAAAATTCTAAATTAAGGTGAAATAAATGCCAATCAGATTTTTTCCGCTTCCAACATCAAGCGAAGCAAAATGGGGAGATATAACAGGCAACATTGCTGACCAGACGGATTTGCAGAATGAACTCGCCGGCAAGGCACCTGCAAGTCATGTTAACGATACAAATAATCCACACCAGGTAACTAAAACTCAGGTTGGTTTGAATAATGTCACTAACGATGAACAATTAAAGCGGTCTGCAGGAGATATAGGAACTTTCCAACAAAAGACAACTCCCTCGGATAATGACATACTTCTGATTGAAGATTCTGCCGATGGGGGAAATAAGAAGAAAGTTACGGTTGCAAGTGTGAATGCAGGTGCATCGGGAAACAAAGTGAAGGTAAGTGCTGACGATTCAAACGCAGGTTATTTGTTTGATAAAGTTTCTGTAGCAGGGGGAATAAAGAAAACAGAAATTGGCGGGGGTGTTGATGAAACACTTGAAATCAGGTTAGATATCAACGGAACAAGTGAAGTAACCGGCGTCGAGGGAAAAGATGAACTGATTCTTTATGACACGAGTGCGTCAGCAAATAAAAAAGTATCAGTTGATGATTTGTTTCTACGTATGTGGGTTGACCTGAAAGGTTCTTCGCTTAACGGGTACAGCTTTACTTTTGCAGGGACAATAGCAGAAAGAAAAATTCTTGAAGGTTCGCTGTTTACATGCACCAATTCGGATGGAACGATAAGGAGAGTTGGATATATCAGCATTACATCAGGCGATGCGGGAACAGTAACGGCAAGTGTGGTTACTTTGTCACAGCTTCAAGCGGGAGACAAGGATTTCAAAGCGGCTCCTAATAGAAAATTTTGGGATTACATTCACCTGCTCAGCATACCGGGTGAACTTGTTGCCGATGCAAATAATCCGCAGGGGACCTGGCTTTTGGATGTGCCTTATCTTGCATGGCTTCTTGCAGTTGATTTGAAAGTGAGGACTGCGGCGGCGGGGACAGGTGCTTCATGTGCTGTGAATGTTTACAGAGAGACGACGGCATTTTATTCTTCAGCAATTGATTTGATGACACAGAATGTGATGAGAAGTGTTCTCCCTAATATCGGGACATATCTCGGAAGCATTAATCAATATGATAATATCAGTATGAGGGTAACAGGTGTGGGTGGTGCTACAACAAAGCCGGCAGACTTGCAATTGAAAGTTTACATAGTTCCTCAGAATTTGTTTGAAGGTGTGCAATAATGGGTTTGAAGAATTATTATACCGGAAAAAGAGCAAGCGGGACGACACTATACGACCTTGCCGGAAGCAGTAACGGAACTCTGGGAGGAAGCACACTTCCAACAATAAATGCAAACGGCTA
Source organism: Bacteroidota bacterium (assembly GCA_021824625.1). Taxonomy (GTDB): domain Bacteria; phylum Bacteroidota; class Ignavibacteria; order Kapaibacteriales; family UBA2268; genus XYC2-FULL-35-21. The sequence goes on from JAKAKE010000121.1 coordinate 49,539, forward strand.
TCTTTCATTCAGCGGCGGACATGGCAGTACAGCAGGGAACTGGCAGAGAGTGAATTTTGCAAATACTGATTTTCAGTATAGCTGGAACAGCTCATTTTCATTCGCTATTCTTTTCAGAAGCAGTAAGAATGATACGACTGGGCATTATCTCTTTTGCATAGCGGAACATTCGCAGAATGGATTGGTTTCAATCAGATTAGACGGGAGTAACGGGATTGATGTTCTGATGCTGTCATCAAGCGGTGCATATAAAAGATATATGCCGGGTACAAATATTTGTGATGGAAAGTGGCATTTGGTTGTTGCGGCATATTCTCAGAACAACCTGAATGTTTACATTGACGGGAAGGCGGTAACTCTCACGACTGATAATACAATTTCAAGCGGAAATTTTTATCCTGCATCAAATGGGAAGACATTGTTCGGTGCACTCTGGCAGCAAAGCAGCAGCAATTACATTTATGACGTAACGGCTGATATTGCCTGCTTTTATAATTTTAATCATAAGCTCAATGCTGCGGAAGTTGTGAATATGAATGCGTTTTTGAAGGGATTGTTTTAATCATAATGAATAGCCGCTATCTTCAGATAGAGGACAAATTATAAGTGTAAAAGGATTTGGATTTATCCACATAAAGTAAGTGACTAAAGTCAAAATAAAGTTTGAAATCCCCCACTATCTAAAGATAGCGGCTATTCAGAAATTAATTAAAAAGGAAATTTATGGATAAGTTAAGTTTATTGATTGCGGCTGTAACATTTATTGCATCGTTACTGACATTCTTTCTTGCTATGCAATCCGAATTGAAAAGAGACAGGACAGAATTAATTAATGCTATTCAAAATAATGAACAGAGGCACTCTGCACATGAGCAGGAGATTTCGGTTATGCAGGAGAGGATTGCAAACGTCGAGTTAATCATAAGCTACAGGCTGGATGAAATCAGCATCAAGCTGGAAAGTATTTCCGATAAATTCTTTGAACATATTCAGGAGACACACAAATGAAAAAAGAGCAAATATTATTTGGAATTATAATAATCGCTTCTCTTTTATTCGGATTGTTATTCGGAAGGAACTGCTCTGATAGAGTAAGAGTGATTAAGGACAGAGAGATAATAAGAGACACAATTATCAAGGAAATAAAACTGCCGCCTGTCAAGATAGTAAAAGCAAAACCGGTAATCAAAATTATCAGGGATACAATTATAGAGACAAAACCATTCATTGCCGCTCTCGATACAATAGCAAAAGATGATACGGTGAAAATTCAATATGAATTTCCTGAGAATAATTTATCGTTGGAAGTGACGAGAAAGCCTGATTCGGTCAGACTCGAAAAGCTGACTGTAATTGAAACGGCAATACAGGATTGCAACCGGTGGGAAAAGCCTGCATACTTCACAGGTGGTACTTTACTTGGGATAATAATCGGATTAATTATTACAAAATAGATGGAGAAAAATTATGGATACCAAAAAACTGACAACGGAACTGATTACAAGGGAATCGTATAATGCTCTGCTTGGGTATATTGGGCTGTTGCCGAATCCTGACAAGGTGCTGAAAAACACGGGTAAGACAATCGAGGCATACCGTGAACTAAAAAATGACCCGCACGTTTGGAGTTGTGTGCAGTCCCGTAAGAGTGGATTGCTTTCCTGGGATTATTCTATTATGCAATATGGTGCATCATCATCCATAGCTAACGAATTGGAAAATATTTTTGCTGATATTGATCTTCAGCAGATTGAAAGGGATATTCTCGAAGCTCCGCTTTTCGGCTACCAGCCTATGGAAATTGTATGGAAGACAACTTCGGGAAATAAACGATATCTTGTTCCCGAAAAGATAATCGCAAAGCCACAGGAGTGGTTCTTTTACGATAGTAACGGAAAACTGAGATACAGAAAATCAGGTGAGCCGAAAGGAATCGAACCGCCGCCGATGAAAATATTGAATGTTCAATATGAAGCATCCTACATGAATCCTTACGGCAATGCTCTGCTTGGTAAATGCTACTGGCCCGTTACTTTCAAGAACGGTGCAATCAGGTTCTGGGTGAATTTTATGGAAAAGTATGGTATGCCAATTCTGTTGGGACAGTTCACGCGTGGAGCGACGTTCGAGGAATCCCAGAAACTTGCGGATGAACTTGCAAATATGACAGAAGACAGCGTCATTGTTACACCGGGCGATATTAAGATTGAAATGCATGAGGCTGCGAGAAGCACTTCGATTGCACTTTATAAGGAGATGATTAAGCACTGCAATTCGGAAATCTCGAAGGCTATTCTTTCGCAGACACTGACAACAGAAATGGAGACGGGTTCTTATGCGGCATCGCAGACTCACTTCAAGGTGCGAAGGGAAGTTATTTTATCAGATATGAGGCTTGTGGAATCGGTATTCAATAATGTGATTGGCTATATTGTTGACCTGAATTTCGGAAACAAAGTTTATCCTAAATTTGAATTAATAATGAATGATGAAGTGAACATAGATAAGGTTGAAAGAGACCTGAAACTGTCTCAGACCGGAAGCGTCAGATTCACAAAACAGTATTGGCTGAACAATTATGGGTTCAAGGAAGAGGAGATTGAAACAAATTGATAATTAAAAATGCAAAATGTAAATTACAAAATACAGGGGTTAAAATATGTGTCTGCCCTTATGTAATTGTGTAATTGGGTTTTTTTTTTTTAATTTTTTATCACTGCTGTCCGAAATAAAGAAGTTGTTTTCAACCTAATATAAAAAATTAAAGAGTTCCTCCTTAAAAAAAGAGGAATTTTTCCCGGGCAATAGTGAAATAAAATTTAATATTGTGCTTCAATTACCTAAATACCATTTATGGTATAAATATTGTTTGTATTGTTTGGTATTCAGAATCCTAAACAGGATTCAATATATTATATTTATTTCAAGATTTTCTTTATATAACCGATAACTTTAATAATAAATAAAATATTATGGCTGTAAGATTTAACAGGAAAATATCGGAAGAAGATGAAGCCAAGGTATCAAAAGACCGCTACTTAATAACGTATGCGGACTTGATAACCTTGCTATTAGGCTTGTTTGTAATTTTATATGCCGCTTCCCAGGTTGACGAGGAGAGGTTTAAGGAAGTATCGAATGCCTTTTCAGATTATTTCAAATCAACAAAAGAACAGCCTATCCAGGGTGGTGGTGGTGTTATGGAGGGCCATAAAAACGCAATTCCCGAACCGATTATGCCAAATCCGGGACCTAAATCTTTGGAGGATGTTGCTAAACAGGCAGAAAAATCACTTGGTATGTACCTGGAAAAAGGGTTAATCAGCATCAGGTCATCGCAAAATGAGCTTGTGCTGGCACTACCCGAACAGCTTTTGTTTAAATCCGGCAAGGCAGATGTGGAGCTTCAGGGAATACCCGTTCTCGATTCAATTGCTAAAATTATTGCTAATGTTGATTTCCAGATTACAGTTGACGGCCATACTGATGATGTGCCAATCAGGACTTTCAGGTATGAATCGAACTGGCATCTGTCAGTGGCAAGGGCAATGAATGTGGCTTATAAATTAATATCACGCGGAATTAAACAGGAGAATCTGATTGTTCGCGGCTTCGGCGAACAAATGCCCATTGCAGACAATCTTACGAATAAGGGCAGGGCACAGAATAGAAGAGTTGAGGTAACCATTAGTAATCTTCCTGTCAAAAACCTATCCAAAGAAGGTTATTATGTCCATGAGAATAAGCCAAAGTGACGGGAATAGCTCCACACTTCAGTGTGGGGGAGATGGGAAGTCGAACTGTTTTCATCCTGTGTTCCCATCCCCAATCTAAAGATTGGGTGTATTCTTATAAGAAAATAAAATATATGCTGTTTGCAATAGAATAAATATTTTGTAATTTCGACTAAAATTTAATTAAAATTTAATATAATTATCATAGAAGAAAGTCTGATATGAAAGGAAAAGAAGCTTCAGGAGGAAGAACGATTAAGACACTTCAGTTTGGGGAACTCACATTCGAGGATAAACACATTTTTCACTTTGAGAACGGGCTACTCGGTTTCGAAGAGCTTCATGATTTTGTACTGATAAGCGAGGAGGAGAGTTTACCCTTTAAATGGCTTTTATCAGTTGAAAAGCCTGAAATAGGATTCCCTTTGCTCAGCCCCTGGCATATTGACCTCAATTATAACCCGGGCGATAATCTCAACCTGAAAAAGCTGGTGATTATGTCTGTTATTACACTCGAGGATGAGGCAGGCATTATGACGGCAAACCTCAAGGCACCGGTTGTGCTTGATGTCGAAAATCAGAAAGGAGAGCAGGTAATACTTCCTACTGATAAGTATTCTCCTAATCATGCAATAACTCATAAAGAGAAAATAGAAAATTAAATCGTTATGGATAACGCGAATTGTATAAAGGATTAGTTCAATGCTTGTTTTATCGAGAAAAGTCGGAGATGTCGTTACAATCGGCTCAACTGTGAAAATTACAGTTCTCAGCTATGACAGGGGTATAGTCAGGCTGGGTATCGATGCTCCAAAGAATATACCTGTTCACAGAAAAGAAGTGTTTGATAAGGTAATCGAAAAGAACCGCCAGGCTTCGAAAACAAACCTATCATCATTAAAATCTGCTTTATCCAAATCCGGGGTAAATCTTCAAAAAGAAATAAAAGAAGAAGTTCAGCCCGAAATGATTAAATTTTCTGCAATAAAGAACGATAATAACAATATAGGATAGTGATTTTTTTCGGAATCTTTATTAATTATGACAGATTACAGGGCATTAATTATTGACGATGACATCTGGATGCAGAGAATCCTGTCTAAAACCCTCGAGTCTTACGGGTTCAAGACACTTCTTTCTGCAAACGGAATCGAAGGCATTGCCCTTGCCGTTGAATATGTGCCTAACCTGATTATACTTGATATACTGATGCCGGAGCTGAGCGGACAGCTTACACTTAAAATTATTAAAAAGATAAAGGCAACCAAAAATATTCCAATTCTTATGGTATCGGCAATGTCGAACACCGAAAATCTGGGACTGGCGGTGAAAGCCGGTGTGTCGGGATTCATTTCCAAGCCATTCACAAGGGCAACTGTGTTTGAAAAACTGATTACCATTTTCGGCAAGGACAATCTCGATAAAATAGCCGCAGGACAGTTAATCGAACTGGAGGCAAACAAGCCTGCACCCGATAAACCGAAGCCTGCACCTGAAAAACCGAAGTTTGCTCCCGATAAACCGAAGTCTGCTACTCCCATGCCGCATATAGAAATTAAATTGGATGAGGAAACTAAGGAAATCTTTTTTTCACCATCTGCACCAAAGCCAACAGTTACAAAAGAACAGCTTATGCAATCCTACCAGGATGACGAGAAACGAAGCATTGATTCAATCAAGAAACTATTGATGAAAACGAAAAAGTAACTCAATTCTAATTATAAGTGTTAAGTGTTGGGTGTTTAGCATTGAGTTATGATTGTGATATTGAATTTTTTTCAATATCAGTAACCGAAAGTTCAAATCAGTATTAATTCGTTTTGTCCAAATCTAGCGATGAAACCAAAAATATAAGTCGTAATTCGCAAGTCATAAGTCCATAGTAAATACTAATTCGTAATTACTTCATATTCCATGGGTAGTTGCTGCGTTCCACGCAGAACCTGCCCGAAGGCTGTGATTTAAGGTCAACATCAAATTCCAGCACCTGCTCTTCGACAGGCCGGTAGGGTTCAACCACCATAATTCTGAAGGAAAATGACGATAGATTTTTTATTTCATAGTCAATGTCAAACAGACAATTACAGTGGCATCCCGCTTCCTGTTCTTTTTCAATGATTATTACAGCATCATTATTGATTGATATGGCGGCGGTGATTTTAGCCGGACAGCAATTGAATCCTGCATTAATGTGTTTCAGTTTGAGAACGCCTCTGTCGTTGTCATAGCTGTACTCTATGCAGTCAAAATTGTTCGATGTTGAATCAGACAAGACAGCATTCTTGCAGTCGGAGTATTTAACTAATGTTCCGTTTGGATTACTATTTACAGGATTATTTGTTTTTTCGCAGCCGGAGAAAAATATATAGGAAAAAAACAGCATAGCAAATGCCATTGACCAAAACACGGATGGAAAATTCAATCGGGGCATATTTTTAGCCTCCATTCATAATAAAAATCTATAACTAATTTAAACAAGGTATCAATTAAGCAAAAAGTTTCAATTTTTTTATGAGAAATATTTATGCTTCTTAATTAAATAAATCCATTTGGGATGATTTTGTTTCATTATAGTTCATTTAATAAATAATCACACCTTTCATGCGACTCCTCATTGAAAAGAGATTTGCATTGATACGGTTTAAGAAAATAGTTTCCCGCTTTCGCAGGAATGACCGTCCCCGGAATATTCAGGAAAAAAAGCTAAAATTATCTGTACGGGTATGCTACCTGGTTTCTGAGGCAGACCTGAGATACTCGAGAACTGACGAGGCGTCATTTTTAGAAAGCTTCAGGTCAGGCATCAGAATCTTATACTGATAAATTAATTGTTTTATACGCTGGTCTTTCTGCTGCATTTCGACAGTGTTCAAAAGCAGGTTCAAAATGTATTCAGGAGCTTGCTCTTTAGCCACCCTGCCAAGTGGAGGACCGACTTTTTTTTGGTCCAGTGAGTGACAGACAAAGCACTTATTATTGAAAATGTTTTGGCCCATTTTAACCTGTCCTTTGTTTATGGGACCGAGATTTAATGATTTGATAGGACCAATACCAAGGTCCCTGGTATCCTGACTTCTTGAGTAAGTAAACAAGACAAAAATCAATAGTGCAAAAAGTGAAACATTAATGATTGTTAAATACTTTTTCATTTTTATACCTAAAACATAAACCATGTAAGAAAATAAATTGTGTTATTGTGGGCGGCATCTCTTCCGAAGCCGTCATAGTTTGCACTCGCTCCGTTGAATTTGTTGTAGAACACATACTGGAGCGAGAACCTTGTGTTCAACCACGGGAGATAACCAAACTCGGCAATGAGTCCGTCGCTGTCAGGTTTCCCGCCATAATTTCCGTTTAGAGCTCCCGATGGATATAGAACATTATCCGCAGTGCCGGAAGTCGCAAAATAACCGAGAGTCAGATTAAGCCGCTGAAGGAAAAAGTAGCTCGCATTAATTTTGATTTGATTCAGGTCATTAGTTTTATTCTGGGACCCTTCCGATGCAAATGTTGCATTTAGTTCCTGTTTTTCATGAATGTAAGAAGCGTAAACCGAAAGAGCGTCGGAACCTAAGTTTAATTCGTATTGTAGATCAGCTCCGAAATCAGTAAACTTGTTAGTTGTTCCGCTGATGCCTTCAGGTATTGTGTTAGCCATCAAGCCAAAGGTACCTACAGAAATATAGTTGTCTGTGAATTGCTGCTGAAGTGCAAGCCTCCAATAAGGAGCAACCCCCTGGATTACACCTGATACGGTTGCATCGAAAGGATGGGCACCACCCTGGAATGCTGAACGGTAAACGCTGAATTCGCCGTATATAAGATTATTCCACAGTGCAAAAGCACCCAAACCCAATGACTGCCCTGCCAACCCGCCATCAACAAGAGTAGCGGCTCCCGGAGTGGGGGCAACTGATGAAGAAGCAAAAGGGTAGCCCCATGCAGGGGTAGTATTCCACAAATCCTGAACAGTAGGATTATTATTGAGAGTCAAGCCATAGCTTAATTCTGTTTCTCCAATTGTAGTATTGTCGGCATATCTTATTTCTGTGTTATCCCAGCCAAAAGCTCCGCTTTGGTCATCATATGTAATCTGGAGGAAAATACCCAGATTGGGTGTAATAGCTCCGGCAAGGAACAAGCTTAGCTGCTGTGGAAATGCTACATTATCATTAGCTGTTCCTTCTGCTGCTTTCCCTAAGTGAGTGAATGAACTTTCAAGCATAGCCGAAAGCGGAGGCACTTTCAGTAGTTTTAGAAAGCTTGTATTGCTAAGAGTGTCATCACTTTTTAATTCGATGACATCGGCAGTAGTAAAAGTGTAACCATTTAATTTAAAATTTCGTCCGAATGAATTAAGCTGAGGAAAAACCGTATGGCAAGAATTACATGCCAAACCTGTCTGTCTTGCAAAGCCGGGAACCGCTTTTGATTTCTGTGTACCAAAAAACATTGCCGATAAAATGAATAAAAGGACAAGAATAGTCCATATATATTTATATGAGTAAAATTTTTTAAACATATTTATCTCCCAAATAGTGATTATAATTTGATATTTTCACTGAACTCTCAAAAGAAATCGTAATTCAAGACTTAAACCGGTATAATTTAGTGTAGATTAATAGTATTATTTTATTTTTCTAATTTTATTGTTAGTTGTAAATGATTATAACTAATAATCCGAATAATGAAGATGATTTTTGTTTCAATTTTTTTTCAATAAAAATTATTCATATTATTACAATATGGAAAAAAGCGAAACATTGACAGGAAATTTGAAAAGAAGAATGATGCAGAACAACACAGGAATGAATCGTGTTTTATTAACAGCTACTGCAATTTTTATAGGAATTCTGACATCATTATATTCCCAGGATTCATTAAGCAGCAGAGCCTTCAAGGTATTGAATGACGGCATGAAATCTTACGGAATGAATCTGAATGATATTTGGCTGCCAATTGATACTGCCGAAAATAATTATCATCGCCTGAAATTATTTGACACTCTTTTCGGGAATCCACTCCATTCTGTTGATTTGGTAAAATACCATGCTAATGAACTGATGAATCTTAATGAGAAAACAATTGATGCATATTTTACTAAAGTGTTCGGCCAGCTTGAATTCAGGCAGTACCAGCCGGTATATTATGAAAATAATCTTTCAACGAAGGAAATTGATAACGAGATGGGGTTCGGCTCCGATACAACTCTTGGCAATGAAGGAGGACAGTTATTCAGGATGTTCATCTCACCTGTTATACAAATCAAACAGCTTCTTGCAGATGATTTTCTATATAAAAAAAGTCTCAGGCTCACATTTTTAAAAGACAACTATCAAAAAGTGTTATTGGGTTATTTGAGCGAAGATTCAAATATCAGTTATGATTCTCTGCAAAAGATTGCAAAGGATTTTTTTATTTATTCACAGTCGGCAAACCGTTCATTGCTCTATTCAAACGGAGTTTCATTCTATCATACACTTCTGAAATTAGCTCAAATCGCAAAGACAAATATTGATATTCTGAAGAACAAAATAAAGACAACAATCATGGAAACTCATTATGGCAGAATAGCACTCGGCGGAGCCGGTAATGATACATATAATGGAGATTTTACTGCTATACTCGATATCGGAGGAGATGACAAATATAATATTTCAAATACTAATAATGGAAATGAAAATCCGGCAAAATTCATAGTTGATTTGTCGGGTAATGATAATTATATTGGAAAAGATTTTACAATCGCAGGTGCAGCTTTGGGAATTAATATTCTGATTGACCTCGAGGGAAATGATACTTATACGACACAGAATTTCTCACTTGGATGCGGCATATTTGGTGTCGGAATCATAAATGACATATCAGGTAATGACAAGTACACAGGAAAAATAATGTCGGAAGGAGCTTCTTCATTCGGTATAGGTTTATTGCTCGATAATGCCGGAAATGACCAATATGATATTTCTGGTTTTGGTCAGGGACTTGCATTAGCTAAGGGTTTTGGGTTACTGCTTGATAATTACGGCCAGGATGATTATCATTCTGCTTCTAATATAAATGTTGAAGGCAAGACTTACCTTTCCTTTTCGCAGGGGGTATCTGCCGGGTACTATCCTTATGCTTCAGGAGGGATTGGATTATTAGTTGATGGTAGAGGAAATGACATTTACAAAAGCGGTATATGTGGACAGGGATTTGGCTATTGGTTTGGCTTGGGAGCCATATACGACTTCAATGGTTCTGATAATTATGAATCCTATCAGTATTCTCAGGGAGCTTCAATTAATAGCGGCATTGGAATTCTGTTTGACAACCAGGGGAATGATTCGTATAGTACACAAGGTATAGCACAGGGTTTTGCTAATGATAATAGCTTCGCTTTACTCCTGGATGATTTTGGAAATGATTTTTATAATATTTATAGCCCCCCCGAAAAACCAATTGAATATACTCAACCTTCAATTTCTATATTATTAGATGCTTCTGCCAGTTCAACTTTCAGTAATTATATTGTAATTGACAAGGATTTATTAGACAAAAAGAAGGGTGGGACTTATACTGAACCAAAAAATAAGGATTTATCATTTTATATAAAAATCGGATTTCCTGTTGAGTCCTTACTACATGAAATCAGGGAAAATTATGGCAGTTTCAACTTATCAATGAGTGATACATCCATAAAAAATTATTATAACGATTCAATTATAACTCCACATGGTAACTATAAAGCAGATTTATATGATTTATCCCAATTCGATTTTGAGAGAAAATTGATATTCTCACATTCAAAAATTGATTCCGTTTCAATTCGCTCATCAATTCAAAATAAAACCGGAGAGGAGATTTATTTATCATTATTGTCAGACGATACGGTAACAGTCGAGATTATTAATTTTCTAAAAGACAAAATCATTGATAATCCACCGGCTGTGCAGTTCCTGGCTGATAGATTAAAATCCGAAACATTATTTGAAAGAAGAATTATTGTTGCTCTTTTAACAGGACTGCTGAAAAAAGGTTCACTGCCTGCAAAAAATTTATTGATTGATTCATGCGAATCGAAAGAATATCAAACGATTAAGATATGCATGGATTTGATGTCTGAATTTAAAATTTATGATATAGTCAAACGCATATCGGAAGTTTATAAGAGCAGTTCATGGCGGCTGAGAGCAGGAGCGGCGAAAGCGATTGGTAAAATCGGGGCAAATGCACAGATTGATATTCTCAGTGCTTTGATAGAGGACAGCCACCCTTATGTAAGAGCCGAAGCGGCTTATTCGCTCGGAAGATTGATGCCGGATGATGTTTTAAATCGGATTCATTTGTGCTTTTATGACGATTTCTCGATTGTCCGTAAAAAAGCTTTCGATGGTTTGACCGAAAATCGGCAGCTTCCCTTATTGTTTCTGGAACAAGTGCTGCAAACAGATTTACCGTTGTCGGTGAAATGTAAATTTGCTTCACTGATTACCGGCTCAAAATATTCAAAAAAAGAAATGAAAAAATTTCAGGATTTTTTTTATAATTTACCTGTAAATTTGAGAAGAATAATTTATAAATCAATTTATTATTCCGGAAGCAAGGCATGGAATAGAAAACTAAAGGATTTGAGGAAAGAAGAGTCAGAGCCGGAATTGCAGAATCTGATTGATTGGCCCAAAGCATCAGGTAAGAAGAAAATAAAATAATTTTTTAATTATTTCTTTAAATATATTATATTATAAAAATATTATTTATATTGATTACAATGAATCAGATAGATTATGCCAAATACTAAGAAAAAACTAATCGTGCTGTCCTCGCCAAGCGGAGGCGGCAAATCAACAGTAGCGAGATACCTGTTGAGGACTTTTCCCCAGCTTCAGTTCTCGATTTCGGCAACTACCCGTCCCAAACGTCCCAGGGAGACACATGGGAAGGAGTATTATTTCATGGATATTCCCGAGTTCTTCCGCAAACTTCAGAATAACGAGATGATTGAATCGGAGGAGATTTTCGGGCAATATTACGGTACTCTTAAGACTGAGATTGACAAGGCTATCAACCAGGGGAAAACACTCGTGTTTGATGTGGATGTCAAAGGTGCTTTATCCTTGAAGGAGGCTTATCCGAAAGAATCAGTTTTGATATTTCTTACACCTGCAGACAAATCGGCATTGGCAGAAAGACTGAGAAGGAGGCATACGGAAACCGAGGAACAGGTGCAGGCAAGGCTTAAGAGGGCAGAGATGGAAATCAGCAAATCCACAGAATTTGACCATGTAATATTGAATGATGTCCTGGTTGATACATTCGAGGAAGTTAAGGCGATAGTCGAGAAATATTTATAAGATAGAAATAAATTTTATTAATTGGACAGCAAGCGTTAATTTTGCAGTCTCAATTATCGGCGTGTAGCGCAGCCCGGTTAGCGCACTACTTTGGGGTAGTAGGGGTCGGCAGTTCGAATCTGCCCACGCCGACGATGATTAAACAAATATCCTTTTCCTTATTTAACTATACATACCCTTTGTGTTTTTATTATCGTTGGTGTTTTAAGAATTACATAATAATTCCCTTGAATCAAATCGTTAGTATTAAAAATAATTTTCTTTCTGCCTGATTCAGGAATTCCATCAAATAATGTCAAAACCATTTCACCGAGAATGTTTGTAATTATCAATTGTGTTCTGTCATTTTCTATAAGTTCAAATTCAATTTCAGCTTCATCGGATGCGGGATTGGGGTTAATCAGAAGCATCTGAACTTTTTCGGACATATCGAGCAGCCGCTTTCCGCCTTCTTCGCATATACCGAGAATCTTAAATTTACCTGACCTGGTTTCGATATCGTAATCAACAATATTATCAGAATCATCATACAAATTGAATTCAAGCAAATCAAGTGTCGTTTCAGTTGTTGTGCCTAATGCTGCAACGACAGGAATTGATGCAAGTTCTGTGTTGTTACTTATTTCTCCTGTTACATCTATTATTACTGAATCATTGCTGAATGTTGAAATAGATTTTCTGTCTAATGGAGCCAATATGCTTCTTTGGAATCGCACTTTGGATTTGAAATTCGTAGCAATTGCCTGGATGCCATCCATTTTGACTTTGCTGAAATTCAGCTTCAGTTCCCGTGTCTCGCCGGGTTTAGCTGAGTCATCGGGAATTGTTACCAATCCGCCGATACCTTCGCCAAAGAGAGTGACAATAGCGGGAGAGCCGGCACCTGAATAATCGAAACCGATTCCGCCTGATGTTCTTCCACCGTATTTTGGTTTGAACTGAACAGTCAGCGGACGCGAATCCCCGGAATTCAGATTGAACGCACCGCCACCTGAAATAATATTGAATTGCTCCTTGTCAGGATACATTAATTCGGTATTTGTTATTGCGATAGGACTTGTGCCGATGTTTTTGAGCAACAGGGTATCACTAAATGTTTTTTCATTACCTAATTCAACTTTGCCGAAGTCGAGAATATTTGTCATCACCAGCAACTGAGGTAATACACCTTCTCCAATGATTCTTTGTCTTAATGTATCTGCCTGTGTAATAATAACAATTGTCGAGGATTTATTTCCAACTGAATTTGGTTTGAACCTGAATTCAACTGATTTGGTATTTCCAACATCAACAGTGAAAGGAGGAAAACCCGAAACCTGTGCAAATTGATTATTGTCGCCACCTTCAAAATAAATTGAATCAATCCTGCAAGGGTAAGAACCCGTATTAGTTATGAATCCAGTGATTACCGAATCCTTCATAGTTCCAACCAGCGCCTGTTTCATATCAATATCAACAGCACCAGCTTGAGGTGCGACAATAGACCAGAGGGAATCGGAAATGTCTTGTTGAGCTATAGATACATTATCCATTGCCCAAATTTTGATAGTTGAATCATTACTCCCACTTGCAAGGAACAGCCCATCTGGACTGAAAGCTACAGTTCGAATTCTTCCAGTATGGCCAGTCAAGGTTTTTATAATAGTACCAGAGTTTAAGTCCCAAATTTTTATTGTGGAATCAGAGTTGCCACTTGCTAATTTTGAGCCATTCGGATTAAATGCTATTGAGGAAGGTCTAAAATTTTTCCCAGTTAAAGTTTTTATTATTGTACCAGAATTAAAATCCCATATTTTAATAGTTGAATCACCACTACAACTTGCTAACAGTTTACCATCGGCACTAAATATTACAGAACCTACAACAACCAAATGTCCTAAAAAAGTATTAATTAAATTTCCAGAATTAATATCCCATATTTTGATTGTATGATCAAAACTCCCACTTACCAACTTTGTGCCGTCTGGACTATATGCTATAGAAGTTATACCTTCAGCTTGACCGGAAAAAGATTTTATTACATCACCTGTAGTTAAATTCCATAATTTTATTGTTCTATCTTCACTACCACTTGCTAAAAATGTACTATTAGGACTAAAAGCAATTGAATAAATTGTTTCAGTATGTCCAATTAAAGTTTTAATTTCTGAACCAGAGTTTACGTCCCATAATTTTATAGTTTTATCATAATATTCACTGGCGCTTGCAAACATTGTATTATCAGGGCTATAAGCGACACATCTAATAACATCTGTGTGTCCAGTAAGGGATTTTACTTGATCACCTGTAATTATATCCCACAATTTAACTGTTTCATCATTGCTACCACTTGCTAATTTAGTGCCATCAGGACTAAATGCAACAGAACTAACAAATCCATTATGACCACGAAATGTATGAATTAAAGAACCATAAGCAATAGGAATTTCCTTACTTTTTACCTTCATAATACACTGTTTACTTATTGGCGATGGTATATTATTCCATTTGTACTTTAAATTACTTGCTCCATTTGTTAAATTCTTCCAATTTATTCCTTTATCAATGCTGAAATCAATAGTTAATGAATCACCAGGTAAAACTCCTTCCCAAGTAATTGTAGTGTCAGAACCTTGTACAAATGATTCACCCCCATTTGGTTTAGTTAATTTAAATACTTTATTAACAGTTGTATCGTAAAAAATACATGTTCTTGCATAGAATTTATTTCCAATACAAGCATCTGATTCAATTTCAAAACAACTAAAGGCAAACACATTATTACTTGGTGTAAATTGTACTTTTAGAGTCCTACTTTGATTTTCCTGCAATATAAATGGAGGAGTTGAGCCACCCCAATCAATAATTTGAAAATCAGGATTATTTGTTTTGTAATTTTTTATTAATAAATCTCTTTTTCTTGCGGTTATTAAAATTTCTTTTATTTGACTTTTTGATGGGATTATTGTATCAAATTTAATAATAGTTGACGGATTATATTCTATTTTTGCTATGTTGTTTATTGATATAAAATATGAAAATTTTGTTTGTGCGCTTTGTGGAATAAGGGTTGAAATGCATGAGCGATTAGTAACACAATTCTCATCACTTAGCCATTCAATTTCACATGGTTTAACATTTTGAGCCAATTGAAATACTCTTAGAAATATTTCTTTACATTTTTCTTCTGTTGTAACATTATCAAACCATTCCCCTCCTGTATGTAATGATATTTCTTTCAAGCATGTGGGTGCATCCATATTAACTACTATTGAAAATACTGTTATTTGGTTTTGCTGACATAGTTGAATTATTCTGTCTGTTTGAGGTTCAAAAGACGGTTTTCCGTTCGTTAGAAAAATTATCACTCTTTTGTTTTTTCCATTAGCAACGACATTGATTGCACCATTATTTGGATTTAGAAATGCTTCATTATAATTTGCTCTACAAAATTTATCTACACCACAAAAGCTTCTTATAAATGCTATTTTATCCAATAATCTTTGCTTATTTGTTGTAAAATCATTAATAAAATAACTTTCATCACTAAAGGCGGTTAACGCACATTCCGAACTACTAAAATTTAAAAGGTTTACCCACTTATTTGCTCCATTCTGTGCCATTTTTAAAATTGAATCCTTCATAAAACCTGATACATCCAATGTTAAAACTGAAGATATTGATACATCCGGTTTTGGTGAAGAACAAAACACTTTTGTTACTGTTCTCTGAATACCGTCTTCGGTTAAAGTAAAATCTGAGGGACTGAGGTTTGTAATTTGCTTTCCGTCTTTGTCGAATGCAAAGAATTTTGCTTTCATTATAGGAAATTTGGAAATGTCAACGTCAAAGACTGATAAGGTTTGACCCACCAGTGTCAGAGTAATGAATTGAAACAAACAGCAAAGAATAACTAACTTTTTCATGAACGTATCCTGTTATAGTTCTACTCAAATACACAAAATACTTTTTAGGAATTATAACAGTTAACGAAATTATTATAATTTCATTTTACTTAATTCTTATTAATAGGAAAGAATATAATTTAAAATTTAAAATTTTCAATAAATTTTCAATATTAAATTTATAAGGTTTAAAATAGAATATTAACAAACATAAATTTATGAAATTAAAAATTCAATAAAAATTTAAAATGAAAAAATTATAAATTACTTCATTATCACCATTGCCCTGCAATTATAATCTGTTCTTGTTCTGAGTGTGTAGAAATATAATCCTGTATTTAATCCTTTGGTTGACAGATTTACTTTATATGTGCCGGGTTTCAGTTCAGT
>JAKAKE010000022.1 GCA_021824625.1 Bacteroidota bacterium
CCTGAAAAATCTCCAGAAGGAATCTTTGTCACTCGGCTTTCCCGATATAAGCATTTCACCACAGCAGGTGTCATTCCTTGGTTTTATACTTAAAACGATAAATGCAAAATATGTTCTGGAAATCGGCTCCCTTGCAGGTTATTCGGCTATTGCAATGGCACGTGAACTCCCGGTTGACGGGAAATTGATTACTGTTGAAATTGATAAGGAGAGGGCTGACTTTATCAGCCGGAAAACGATTGAAGCAGGATTGGGAAATATAATTGAAGTGGTTAATGCTGATGCTTTAGAGTTTCTCAGGAATTATAAACCTGATTTTAAATTTGATTTGGTTTTCGTTGATGCTGATAAGCAAGGGTATGTTGATTACCTGAATTATGCAATTCCTTTGTTAAGAAAAGGTGGTATTTTTGCTGCTGATAATGCTCTTGCATTTGGTGAAATTGCAAAAAGTGAATCAGATAACAGGACTGAAGAGGTGCTTGCAGTCAGGGCTTTCAACGATGCACTTGCCGCAAATCCTAATTTAAAATCAAGCCTTGTTACAATAGGTGACGGGCTTGCTATGAGTGTTAAACTTTGATTGAGACTTATGAAACAGGCAATTAATTTTAAATCTTTATTTCTATTTTCGATTGCTTTAATATTTACGATAATCTTTATAGGCGGGTGCAAATCTTATCAGCATAAAGAGGGTTTTGAACTACAAAGAGAATTAGCCGATGATGAGGACACACTCAAAAGAGATATTTATATTACGTCAACACTACCTATTGATTCCGCTGATGTAAACAAGCTTCTGATGGATGTCTGGAGAATCGAGACCGAAAAATATCCCGAAGAAATCAAACTTTATACACGTGTTTTCGACTCATCAGGGCATTTCATAACAAACATGGCTAAGCCTTACCTGAAAGATACAACCAAAAATTATTGGACAGGTGTAACAGAAACACTTGGAAAGAAATTAAAAAAACCGCCTGTCCCGATTGACAGCTTCACGGTACGTGAATTTGGTGCTAATGATTCAATCCCTTATAACATTGTATTGAGCGTAGATTACAGCGGTTCTATGTCCGGAGTGATGAGTGCGATATTCGAAGGTACAGAGCTTTTTGTTGATTTGAAAATGAAGTATGACAATATCGGTTTAACAAGCTTTAATCGGGAACTCGATATTAAAGTTCCTCTAATGAATGACAAACAGCAGATTTTAAATATATACAGAAGTAATCGGGAAAGAAATGTCGGATTATTTTCAGCTGTCAACGATGCAGTATGGAATTGCATTGACCTGTTGCAAAATACTTCTCTCGAAGACCCGCGTGTTCTGGTAATATTCACTGACGGAGATGATAATTACTCAAAGCAGAAAATCGGTGATTTGATAGAAAAAGCCCGTGCAAACAAGATTCATATCTTCGCTGTCGCATTTGGGTATTCACAGGACCATAACCTGAAATACATGGCACAGTACACGGGCGGAAAATTTTATAAGGCATACACAAAAGAAGAACTGGTCTCGATTTTCAGGGATATATACATGAGTCTCAGATACTACTACCTCGTAACTTATAAACCGCCAAGTTACTGGGGCTACCATCATGTCGCCCTTACCGTAAATGTTCCTGAAAGAAAAGACACATTATTTGGTTATGGGGAATATGATATGTCTGATAAATTTAAATGGGAAGACATTGGCAGTGCATTTGAAAGGCCTATTTTATTTGATTTTAATAAATCGGACATCAAGCCTGAATCACAACCTGTTATTGAGGAAGTTGCAGATGCAATGCTTAGCCTTGAAAAAATTAAAATTGAAATTCAGGGGCATACAGATAATGTCGGAGGAATGGAATTTAACCAGGTGTTATCCGAACGCAGGGCTAATGCAGTTATGGAAGCCTTGATTAAACTCGGTGTCGAGCCGAGAAGGATGAGAGCACGCGGCTTTGGATTGACAATGCCCAAAGTACCAAACACTACAGAAGAGAACAGGGCTATTAACAGAAGAACAGAATTTCATATACTTGCAAAATAAATTTATGTTATTTCCTTTTGAAGAACAATTTTTTTAAATTGTTAAAATTATAGCAACCTGATTTGAATAGCCACTACTTTTATGTAGTGTTGTTAGTTCATCAGCACAAAATGGGATTTATCCCCTTATCAAAATAAGTGACTTAAGTCATAATCCGGGGAAAAACCTCCATTATCTAAAGATAGCGGCTATTCAAAAAGAATATAAATATTTTTTGAAAAATTATTTGGAGAAATAAAGTGAGTAATTTAAAATATACAACATTTTTTATTTGCTTAATATTTATGCTAACACAAATCCAACCTGCATTTTCAGCTGATGTGCAAAAAAATTACAATGCAATCGTGCAGAAAATTATTGATAAAGCTATGAGTGATTCATTAGCTTTCGACAGGCTCGAATATATGTGCGATACGTATGGGCCCAGGCTCAGCGGTTCGGAGAGTCTAAACAAAGCTCTTATGTGGATTCGCGATGAAATGCTGAAAGACGGATTGGAAAATGTTAGAGCAGAAGAAGTTTATGTTCCACACTGGGTTCGTGGCAATGAATGGTGCAGACTTGTTGAACCGCGTGAAGCAAAGATGCCAATGCTTGGTTTGGGTGGAAGCATAGCTACTCCGAAAGAAGGAATAACGGCTCCTGTTCTTGTCGTTCATTCTTATGAAGAACTTCAGCACAAAGCAGATGAAGCCAGAGGGAAAATTGTTCTATACAACAAACCCTGGTTAGGTTACGGGGATGCAGTTCAGTTCAGGACTCATGGTGCCGAGAAAGCCGCCGCAGTCGGAGCCGTAGCAAGTCTTGTCCGCTCATGCAGTCCTGTTGGAATGCAGAATCCACATACAGGAATGATGGTTTATAATGACTCTATTCCAAAAATACCTCATGCCGCTATTACACATGAGGATGCCCTGCTGCTTGAAAGATTGC